>JANPDG010000031.1:0-6029 GCA_031431335.1 Polaromonas sp.
CCATCGTTTAGCGTTAGCCCCACCAAGCAGTTCTACCATTGCTTTGGCTGCGGTAAAAACGGCAATGCCATCAGCTTCCTCATGGAGCACAACGGCATGAGCTTTATCGAGGCCATCAAAGACCTGGCCCAGTCGATGGGCATGCAGGTGCCCGAGGACGAGCGCAGCCCGCAAGACCGCGCCCGGGATGCGCAAGTTAAAACGCAGCAAGCCTCACTCACCGAGGTGCTACTCAAAGCCTCAGATGCTTACCGCGAACACCTTAAAGACTCGGAGCGCGGCAAGTCGTACTTTCGCCAGCGCGGCCTCACCGGCGAGATCGCCAAACAGTACGCGCTGGGTTACTCGCCCGAAGGCTGGCGCAGCTTGGCCAGCGTGTTTCCTGACTACGACGACCCGCTGCTGGTCCAGGCGGGCTTGGTCATTGAAAAGCCCTTGGAAGACAACAACCCCGATGGTGAAAAGAAAAAATACGACCGCTTTCGTGATCGGGTCATGTTTCCGATTCGCAACGTCAAGGGCGAAACCATTGGCTTTGGCGGCCGCGTGCTGGACAAAGGCGAGCCTAAGTATTTGAACTCGCCCGAGACGCCCGTGTTCAGCAAAGGCCGCGAGCTGTACGGCCTGTTTGAAGCCCGCGCTGCCCTGCAAAAATCAGGCTTTGTACTGGTGACTGAAGGCTATATGGACGTGGTGGCTCTGGCACAGCTGGGCTTTCCTAACGCGGTGGCCACGCTGGGCACAGCCTGCACCACCGAGCATGTGCAAAAACTATTTCGCTTTACCGACCATGTGGTGTTTAGCTTTGACGGTGACGGCGCAGGCCGGCGCGCTGCGCGCAAGGCACTCGACGGTGCCATACCGTTCGCCACTGACACCCGCACCGCCAAATTCTTGTTCCTGCCGCCCGAGCACGACCCTGACAGCTTTGTGCGCGAACACGGCGCGGATGCTTTTTCGCGCTGCATAGCCGATGCCGTGCCGCTGAGCCGATTTTTAATCGACGCGGCACGCGATGGCTGCGACCTGGCCACCGCCGAGGGCCGCGCCCGCTTCGCCGCCCAGGCCAAGCCGCTGTGGCTACCCCTGCCTGACGGCGCGCTCAAGCGCCAGATCATGCGCGAAATCGCCACCTTGGTTGAACTAGACGAGCGCGACCTGACCGACCTGTGGCTACCCAAGCCCACCGCCACCACTGCAGGCGGCGCACGCACCGGATATGCAGCCAACACGCCGAGCGCGCCCTACGTGCCCGGCAGCCGCGACGGTGAAGACCCGAGCAAAACCAAAAGCAAATACCCCGGCAAATTTAACAAGCCCGCCAACGCAGGCTACACCGCACGCCCGAGCACAGGCGGCTTGGCGGGGCGCGCCGCGCCCATGAGCCGCGCTGACCGCGCATTGCAAATCCTGCTGCTAGACAACCCCGCTTGGGAGCGCTTGGGCAATGCAGAGCACCATCTGCTGTGGGAACTGCCCGCCCCACACGGCGCAGTGTTCAGCTGGCTAGATGCCCAAATTGCCGAGCACGGCCCACAAACCTGGGGCGCGCTGAGCGAGGGTTTGCGCGGCCATGCGCACGAGGCTGTCACGCGCAAGCTGGTGGCCGCCGTGCCCGACGAGATCGTGAGCGATGCGCAAGAACTGGGCGCCATCTTGCTGGCCATGCTGGTGGACGCAGAAAACACCGAACTGCGCGAGCTATCTAGCCAAATAGCCGATCCCGCCAAATTTAGCCGCTATAAAGAACTGATGGAGCGGCGCAAAACGCGCAGCCTGCCTGCAGAAGCTTGAGCTTTCGGGTATAATCCGTGTAACAGAAGTAAACGCGACAGCAGCACCTCCGTACCGGCTCCGAGACCACAGCGTCTCATATCGCCACCCTCGCAAGGATTGCATTCCAAATGATCGCCCCCAGTTTGCTTCTACATCCGCATAGTTTTTAAGCCATTTTTGGTGAGCCATTTTTGGTGCACCGTTCTGATTTAGTGACTTCTCTTGCGCCTTGGCTTGTCTAGCAAAGGTCGCGCATTCTTAAGTGTTCAGTAATGTTGAGGACTCTATGGCCACCAAGCCCGTGACAAAAGCCGCCGCAAAACCCGCTCCCAAGGCCGCGCCATCTAAAGCAAACCCCAAAGCTGCAGCCCCACCCGCTGTGAAAGCCAAACCCGTGCCCGCATCCAAAACTCCCGCCCCTGCAGCCAAAGCCGCGTCTGTGAAAACAGCAGCCGTAAAAACCCCCGCCAAGCCCGCTGCAAAGACAGCTGCCAAAGCTCCTGCTGTCGTGCCCGTGCGCAAGCCCGGTGACCGCATCCCCGGCAAGCGCGGCCCCAAGCCTAAAGGCAACATCAACGGCACGCCCGATCCAGAAGATATTGACCTGTCCGACCTCGAGCCAGATGTGCCGGTGCCAGTCGTCATCGGCGAGGATGGAGAAAAAGTCAAACCTCTGCGCATGAAGCTGTCCAAGGCCAAAGAGCGCGCCTTGATGAAAGAATTTGGCCTAGACGACACTGTCTTGTCTGAAGAAGACATGGCCAAGCGCCGCCTGCGCCTCAAAGCGCTGATCACGCTGGGCAAGACCCGTGGCTACCTGACCCACGGCGAAATCTCAGACCACCTGCCCGACAAGCTGGTCGATGCCGAAACGCTGGATGTAGTGCACTCCCTGCTCAACGACATGGGTGTAGCGGTGTACGAGCAAACGCCCGATGCCGAAACCCTGCTACTTAACAATAACGCACCCACAGCGGCCAGCGTCGAAGAAGCCGAAGAAGAAGCCGAAGCCGCGCTGTCCACTGTGGACAGTGAGTTTGGCCGCACCACCGACCCCGTGCGCATGTACATTCGCGAGATGGGCACAGTAGAGCTGCTGACCCGCGAAGGTGAGATCGAGATTGCCAAGCGCATTGAAGGCGGCTTGATGGTGATGATGGAGGCTATCTCCAACAGCCCCGCCACCATTCAAGAGATCTTCAACATGATGGCCGAAATCTCGGGCGGCAAAGTGGTGATCTCGTCTGTGGTGGACGGCTTTAGCAACCCCAACGAAGCCGACGACTTTGTGGCCGAAGAAGACTTTGACGAATACGACGAAGCTGATGATGATGACGGCAAAGGTGGCTCCAAGGCCATGACCAAAAAGCTCGAAGAGCTCAAGGTCGAAGCCTTCCGCCGCTTTGAAGTGCTGCGCGGGCTGTTTGAAAAGCTGCATAAAATTTATGACAAAGAAGGCCACGGCACACCGGCTTATGTCAAAGCGCAAAATTCAGTCACCGAAGAGCTGATGTTGATCCGCTTTACCGCCAAGAGTATCGAAAAGCTGTGCGACTTGGTGCGCGGCCAAGTGGCCGATGTGCGCAAAAAAGAGCGCGAGCTGCGCCGCATCATTGTGGACAAATGCCACTACCCGCAAGCTGATTTTGTCAAAGAGTTTTCGGGCCGCGACAAAAACAACAACAAAGTCACTTCGCATTTGCTTGACCTGCAATGGATTGAAAAGCAAGCTGCAGCTGGCAAGGCATGGTCTACCACCATGGGCCGCTACATTCCGCCGGTGCAAGAGCTGCAGCAAAAGCTGCTCGATTTGCAAAGCCGCGTGGTGGTGCCGCTAGATGAGCTCAAAGATATCAACAAGCGCATGAACGAAGGTGAGCGCGGCTCGCGCGCGGCTAAAAAAGAGATGATCGAAGCCAACTTGCGCCTCGTGATCTCGATCGCTAAAAAGTACACCAACCGCGGCCTGCAGTTCTTAGACTTGATCCAAGAAGGCAATATCGGTCTGATGAAAGCGGTGGACAAGTTTGAATACCGCCGTGGATACAAATTTTCAACCTACGCGACATGGTGGATTCGCCAAGCCATTACGCGCAGCATTGCCGACCAAGCGCGCACCATCCGCATTCCGGTGCACATGATCGAGACGATCAACAAGATGAACCGTATCTCGCGCCAGCACCTGCAAGAGCATGGTTTTGAGCCAGATGCCAGCTTGTTGGCCGAGAAAATGGAGATCCCAGAGGACAAAATCCGCAAGATCATGAAGATCGCCAAAGAGCCTATCAGCATGGAAACACCGATTGGTGACGATGACGACAGCCACTTGTGCGACTTTATCGAAGACGGTGCCAATACCGCCCCCATCGAAGCTGCCATGCAGGCTGGCCTGCGCGATGTCGTCAAAGACATTTTGGACGGCCTCACCCCTCGCGAAGCCAAAGTGCTGCGCATGCGCTTTGGTATCGAAATGTCCACTGACCACACCCTGGAAGAAGTGGGCAAACAGTTTGACGTCACACGCGAGCGCATTCGCCAAATCGAAGCCAAGGCCCTGCGCAAGCTCAAGCACCCTACCCGCTCAGACAAGCTGCGCAGCTTTATCGATACGATTTAACACTGCAACTTGAATCACAAACCGCCCGCGTGTCATGCGTTGGGTGGTTTTTTTATTTGCTAAATCTATTCAACAGTACAACTATTACTCATAAATTAATAGCAAACTATCTAATATCCACGTCGGAAAACTATCCTAAAATCTTCCAAAACATGATTGTCCAAGATGCCGTGCTTCAATTTACTGCATCTACTGCATCAATTGCGCCCACACCTTATCCAGCCGTTTCGCGCTCACAGGCTGCGGGGTGCGCAGTTCTTGGGCAAAGAAGCTGACCCTCAGCTCTTCTAGTAGCCACCGTAGCTCAGCTAGGCGTGCATCGAGTACGCCTTTACGCTCAGCCAGCAGCCTGATGAAACGCTGCTCTTGTGGTTTGAGCTCGGCCAAGCGCAATGCGTCGCGCGCGGGGTCGGCGCGGTATTTTTCTAGTCGCAGGGTGATGGCTTTGAGGTAGCGGGGAAAGTGCTGCAGCTGCGTGTAGTTAGACGCCGCCAAGAAGCGCTTGGGAATCAAACGCGCAATATGCTGGGCGGCATCAAGCGTAGCGTCAGGCGCGTTTTTGGTGTCTTTGATCTTGCGGGCTGCGGTGGCGTATTCAGTCAAAATCGTGCCGCACAGGCGGGCCACTTCATTGGCTATCAAGGTCAGGCGGCCACGGCCTTCGTCGATGCGGCGTTTGAAGTCGTCCGCATTCGTCGGCAAGGGGTCAAGCAAAAAGGCTTTGTCCAGCGCCACATCAATAATCTGCGCTTTGAGCTCGTCTGCTGTGCCCAGCTGCATATAGGCCACTGACATTTTTTGCAGATCAGGAATGTTTTTCTCAAGGTATTTGAGCGCGTCTTTGATCTGCAGCGCAAACAAGCGGCGCAGGCCTGCGCGGTGTTTGGCGGCGGCCACATCGGGCTCGTCAAACACTTCAATGCTTACCGCATCGCCGTGGTCAATCAGCGCCGGAAACCCGATCAAGGTTTGCACTTGCTGCGCTGCGCCTTTGCCCGAAACACGCTCAATCTCTAGCAGCTCAGGCAGCTCTGCAAACGTCCAGGCGGTGTAGCGCTGGTCGGCTTGCATGGCCGGGTTCACTGTAGATACTACACTTTTAGTAGCAGACTTATGAATATCCACGTCGGAAAACTGCTTGTTTTCTTTACCAATATCATTATTTGAAGATGCTTTGGGCAACTGCCCAGCCACGCTAGACAGCGCCGCCAATGATGCAAACGCGCCGCGCGCCTGCGCGCCCAGCTCGGCTTTGAGCGCAGCCAAGTTACGACCCGTGCCCATTTGGCGGCCATGCTCGTCGACCACTTTAAAATTCATGAACAAATGCGCCGACAGCATGTCCAGTTTGAAGTCGCCGCGCTTGATGTCGACGCCCGTGGCGTCGCGGCACAGCTTGAGCAGCGCATCTACCAAGCTGCCTGCGCCATAAGCCGCTGGTTCGCTCAGCGCGGCGTACAAACGCGCTGCGCTGTCGGGCAGCGGCACCAGGCGTGAGCGGGGGCGCTGGTGCAGACTTTTAATCAGCGCATGAATCTTAGACTGCAGCATGCCGGGCACCAGCCACTCGCAGCGCTCTTCGTTGACTTGATTAAGCGCAAACAGCGGCAGATCGATGGTGATGCCGTCTTTGGCA
>JANPDG010000032.1:0-13547 GCA_031431335.1 Polaromonas sp.
GTCAAAATATAACCGTTAGGGCTCACTATCACGCCCGAGCCCATGCCGCCTTGCGGCTCTTGGCCGCGTTCACCAAAAAAGAACTTGAACCACGGGTCGTTCATGTTCGGGTTTTTGGCCGCCGCCTTGCTCACGCTGATACTCACCACCGCTGCCGAGGCCTTTTGCGCCGCCGACCGAAAGCTGCCCACGGGCACTGCCACGCTGGCCGCTGGTGCCTCCATGGTGGGCACCAACCCCGTGCCCATCTGCGGCTTGCGGCCCAGCAGCTCAGGCTTTAAAGTGGCCACTACAAACCATGCTGCCAGCAACACGGTCACGGCTTGGGTAAAAAATAGCCAAATTTTGCGCATAGTAATTAACTTTATATCGACTTTTTACTGGTAAGTTACGCCATGAATACAGCACACACAGCATCAAGAGACAGTTTAACTGGGGCTTTTAACGCCCTTTTGCAACCCGAACGCTTTAAAGATTATGGCCCCAACGGGCTGCAGGTGGAAGGCAAAGCGCAGGTACGCCATATCGTCTCAGGGGTCACCGCCTCGCTGGCGCTGATAGACGCGGCTATTGCACACGGTGCAGACGCTATTTTTGTACACCACGGGCTGTTTTGGCGTGGGCAAGATGGCCGGGTGGTGGGCTGGATGAAGCAGCGGCTGCAAAAGCTGCTGGCGCACGACATTAATCTGTATGCCTACCATTTGCCGCTAGACGCCCACCCCACACTGGGCAACAACGCGCAGCTAGGCAGGGTGCTGGGGTTCACATCGCTGGGCGGCTTAACGCAGGAGGGTTTGACGCAGGAGGGTTTGACGCAGGGGGCTTGCGCGCCAGCAGGCAGCCGATTTGGCGAGCAAGACCTGGGCTGGCTGGGCACATCACCGCTGCACACTTTGGGCGAGTTGGTTGCGCATGTGCAAACCCAGTTAAATAGGCAAGTCATTAGCGTGATTCCTAACGGTTTTTCCGACGTGGATATTCACAAGTTTGCTATTAAAAAAATAGCATGGTGTACCGGCGGTGCGCAGGGCTACTTTGAATCCGCCATCGCCGCCGGGGCTGATGTGTTCATCACCGGCGAGATATCCGAGCCCCAGGCCCACTACGCCCACGAGATGGGCGTAGCTTTCATTGCCTGCGGCCACCATGCCTCTGAGCGCTACGGCGCGCCTGCGGTAGCAGCCCACATATCCCATGAACTGGGGATAGCGCACACGTTTATTGACATTGACAATCCAGCTTAGCCAACGCGCTGGGCTTAGCAGCTTGCGCACCGGGCAGTGATGGGGATACACCAAGGACATTTATGACACTTCAGACGTATTTTGCGCAGCGCGCTCGGGCCTTTCAAACTTTGCTGTGCAGCGTGTGCGCCGCAGCGGTGCTGGTGGCGTGCACCACTACCAATACAGCTACCAAAGAGCCGGGCGCGGTGCAAAGTGTGGCGCAAGACGCCGCCGCCAGGGCTGTGCCTAGCCCAACAGCCAACACATCTGCTACTTCGCCCCGCCCGCCCATGCCCGCGCCTGTACCTCCCGGTGTGGTGGGTGCTGCAGCGCCCGCGCCAGCATCTGCCATCGCAGGCAACTTCAGCGTCAGCCCGCCAGCCCGCATGATGTCGCCGCCGTTCATGCCCACGCCCCAGCCTGTTATCACAGCTAACACTGCCCAGTACCAGCAGTTTGCCGACACCCCGTGGCGCCGCGTGAGCGAGGTGCCGGTATCTACCTTTAGTGCCGACGTGGATACGGGCAGCTATGCCAACGTGCGCCGCTTTATCAACCGTGGCCAGCTACCGCCGCGCGACGCCGTGCGCATTGAAGAGCTGGTCAACTATTTTGGCTACAACTACGCGCTGCCGCCAGCCAGTCACCCGCACCCGTTTGCAGTGCACACCCAGCTGACTGGCTCGCCGTGGAACGCCGAGCGCGCCATCGTGCGGATCGGCATCCAAGGCAAAGACGCCGCCAAGGCCACGCTGCCGCCTGCCAACTTGGTGTTTTTAGTGGACGTGTCGGGCTCCATGGGCCCGCAAGACCGCCTGCCGCTGGTCAAAGCCTCACTCAAGCTGCTTACCACCCAGCTGCGCGCGCAAGACCGCGTGACAGTTGTTAGCTATGCCCGAGGCACCCAGCTGGTGCTGCCGCCCACCCCTGGCGACCAGCGGGACACGATTAACGCCGCCATCGACACCTTGACAGCCTCTGGCGGCACTTATGGCGAGGCCGGCATTCGCTTGGCCTACACGCAGGCCAAGCAGTCGTTTATGAAGGGCGGTATCAACCGCGTGCTGCTGGCCACCGACGGCGATATGAACATCGGCGTGACCCATCGCGACGAGCTCAAAGCGCTGGTCGAAGGCGAGCGCAAACAAGGCGTGAGCCTAACCACCCTGGGCGTAGGCGACAGCAACTACAACGAAGCCCTGATGAAAACCATCGCCGACGCGGGCGACGGCAGCTACCACTACCTCGACTCGCTGCAAGAAGCCCACAAAGTGCTGGTCAACCAGTTCACCTCTCACCTCGCGCCGATCGCGCAGGACCTGAAAATTCAAGTCGAATTCAACCCCGCTTATGTGCAAGAGTACCGCCTGCTAGGCTACGAGCTGCGCGCCCTCACACGCGAGCAGTTCAATGATGACAAAATTGACGCAGGCGACATAGGCGCAGGCCACACCGTGACGGCGCTGTATGAAATTGTGCCCACCGGTGCGAAGGGCAATGTAGATGCGCTGCGCTACCCAAATCCAGCATCTGCACCAGCACGTGTACCAGCATCCATGCCTGCCAGCGGCGAGCAAGCTAAAAATGTAAGCGCTCTGGCCGAGCTGGCTTGGGTCAAGCTGCGCTACAAAGACCCTGTCAGCAGCGTAAGCAAGCTGATCGAGCAGCCGATCACCCAACCTGCCGATTTGCCCAACCAGTCCAGCCTAGGCCCTTGGGGAAGCCTGACCAACGCCGACCTAGACGCCCAATTCGCCTTGGCCGTAGCCGCCTGGGGCCAGTGGCTGCGCGGCAACACGTTGATTGGCGACTACAGCATGGACAAAGTGCTCACCCTGGCCCGCGCAGCGCGCGGCACCGACCCGTATGGCCACCGCGCTGAGTTTGCGCGCTTGGTAGAGCTGTCGGTCACGCTCAAGCGCTAAATGGCGAGTACTATGATTTTAATAGCAAACTATTGAATATCCACGTCGGAAAAGTGCTTAATTTTCTTCCAAGAACTGTGTTTTGAATATGGATTGGTTTGTGTGAGGATGCATGTTCTAACTCCGTGAGCTGCAGCGACATAACCCGTTGCCCGTCCAAGGTCATCAAGGCACAAAAGCATGGCCACGGGCGGGTAAACAAACGCTAGACCAGAACCCAAGCCAAACCATTTAGACTACAGACAAGCTCACCCATTCAACAAACCCCAACCCGATGGCGCAACATTCCAATAGCCCCATTGCCATCACCCCCGGCGACCCCGCTGGCATTGGCCCTGAAACGGTGGCCAAGGCTTTTCGGGATGCTCCGCAGGTCATGGCTGGGTGTTTTGTGGTGGGCGACGTCGCGCTCATGCGCCGCGCTGCGCAGTGCGTGGGCGGCATGTTGCCGGTTGCGCAGCTGGGCAGCGTGCGCAGCGCACGGGCCGCGCCACCGGGTTGCATTCCTGTTTGGCCACTGCCTGCAGACCATGGGTTTGACTGCGTTGCCCAAGCCCAAGTGCTGGCAAACCTGCCGATGGGCCAAGTGAGCGCTGCGGCAGGTCAGTTCTCGGCGGCGTGCGTGCGCTGGGCGGCGCGCGCGGCGCTACAAGGTTTTGGTGGCAATCTCGCTGAGGACAGCGCCTCGGCCTTGGTCACTGCGCCGATTCACAAAGAAGCTTGGGGCGCAGCAGGCATTGTCTATCCGGGGCACACCGAGCTGCTGCAGGCCCAGGCTGCTAACTATCTCAAGCAGCCGCTGCAGCAAGTCCCCGTGCGCATGATGCTGGCCAACGACGAGCTGCGCACCGTGCTGGTGAGCATCCACACCAGCCTGCGCCAAGCCATCGAAGCGGTGACTGTGGACAACGTGCTGCAGACTTTGCGCATCACCCATGCCAGCCTGCGCCACACGCTTGGCCGCCCGCCGCGCATCGCCGTAGCCGGGCTCAACCCGCACGCAGGCGAGGGCGGGCTGTTTGGTCGTGAGGAGATTGAGGTGATCAACCCGGCGATTGCCGCCGCCCGCGCCCAAGGCATTGACGCCCACGGCGCGCTGCCCCCCGACACGGTGTTTATGCAGGCCAGGGGCTTTGCCAAGTTTGACGTGGTGGTGGCCATGTACCACGACCAAGGCTTGATTCCGGTCAAGTATCTGGGTGTGGACAAAGGCGTGAATGTGACGCTGGGCCTGCCGCTGGTGCGCACCAGCCCCGATCACGGTACGGCTTTTGATATCGCAGGCACTGGCAAGGCCGATGCCAGCAGCCTGATTGAGGCAGTGCGCCAGGCCAAGCAGTTGATCCATTAAGGCTACCCAATAAAAAACCGCATCACCCTTGCGAGTGATGCGGCCGATACTACCTTGGAGATAGCAGAAAAAAAGCGTGAGCTTACTTTTTCAGATTGTCGCGAATTTCGCGGAGCAACACAATGTCTTCAGGCGTAGCTGGCGCTGCCTCGGGAGCGCTGTTTTTCATGCGGTTAAAGGCTTTGACCATTTGGAAAATGATGAAAGCCAAGATCAGGAAGTTCAGTGCGACAGTAATGAAGTTACCGTAAGCAAACATTGGAGCACCCGCCTCAGACAAAGCCTTGTAAGTCATGGCGACAGGTGTGCCGTCTTTACCGTTGGGAATGGCGCCTAACAAGATGAATTTGTTGGAGAAGTCTAGGCCACCAAAGATTGCGCTGACCAAAGGCATGATCAAATCTTTGACCATCGAGTCAACAATTTTGCCGAAAGCGGCGCCAATAATCACACCGACTGCCAAGTCAACGACGTTCCCTTTGACCGCGAAATCGCGGAATTCTTGCATCATGCCCATAGTAAAGCTCCTGTTGTAGTGCCGCAGCGTGTACGGCTTTAAATAGATAAAAGTATTACGCCTAGGGCGGGAGTATCTTCGGAAAAAAGTCTATGTCAAGTTACATAGTGCAAGAAAGCCAATTTTTGTTCGCCCACAGCGCTTACTGTTGCTTACTTAGTTCAAACCTTGCTTTTGCGTGTGGGTTAGGACGCGCTTGGGGTGAATTTGCCCTTGTACGTGGGCTACAATCAGGGGTTGTCCCTAAGTATCTGAATAATCGAGGATTTCCATGAGTGAAGTGGATAAAAGTAAACGTAACTGGATCATGACCACCTGCGCAACAGGCGGTGTGGGTGTGGCTGCCACAGCCGTGCCGTTTGTGAGCAGTTTTAGCCCCTCCGAGCGCGCTAAGGCCGCCGGCGCTGCGGTCGAGGTCGATATCTCTGCCCTTAAAGTGGGCGAAAAAATGACCGTGGAGTGGCGCGGTAAGCCCGTGTGGATCATCCGCCGCTCTCCCGAGCAGCTGGCTAGCCTGAAAAAGGTGTCGTCCCAACTGGCCGACCCCGATTCCAAGCGCAATCCTGCTGATTTAACCCCCATGATGGACACCCGCAACGAATACCGTTCGCTCAAGCCTGAAGTGTTTGTCGCTGTGGGTATTTGCTCACACTTGGGCTGCTCCCCGTCAGACAAGTTTGCCACTGGCGCGCAGCCGTCGCTGGGCGACGACTGGCAAGGCGGCTTTTTGTGCCCTTGCCACGGCTCCACGTTTGACATGGCTGGCCGCGTCTATAAAAACAAACCCGCCCCCGACAACTTGGAAGTGCCGCCCCACATGTATGTGAGCGAAAACAAGCTGGTGATTGGCGAAGATAAGAAAGCTTAAACCTGCGGAACTGGCCAGCAGTGTGATTTCAAGTCACTGTGCAGGCACTGTCCCTCCCGTAGTTTTATATTGAGGCAAATAGAAAATGGCTGAAATGATCGAAGTTTCCCCCAACGCCAGTGCAGGCGAAAAGCTGCTGAACTGGGTTGATAATCGCTTCCCCGCAAGCAAGCTCTACAAAGAGCATTTGAGCGAATATTACGCACCCAAAAACTTTAATTTTTGGTACTTTTTTGGCGCGTTGGCTATGTTGGTGCTAGTGATCCAAATCGTCACTGGCATTTTCTTGGTCATGCACTACAAGCCTGATGCCGCTTTGGCGTTTGCCTCGGTCGAATACATCATGCGCGATGTGCCCTGGGGCTGGTTGGTGCGCTATATGCACTCTACCGGCGCGTCGGCGTTCTTTGTGGTGGTGTATCTGCACATGTTCCGTGGTCTGATCTACGGCAGCTACCGCAAGCCGCGCGAGCTGATCTGGATCTTCGGCTGCGGCATTTTCTTGTGCTTGATGGCCGAGGCGTTCATGGGCTATTTGCTGCCTTGGGGTCAAATGTCTTACTGGGGCGCACAAGTGATTGTTAACTTGTTTGCTGCCATTCCTTTCATTGGCCCAGACTTGGCGCTCTTGATTCGCGGCGACTTTGTGGTCGGCGACGCGACGCTCAACCGCTTTTTCAGCTTCCACGTGATTGCAGTGCCGCTGGTATTGCTGGGCTTGGTGACAGCGCACATCATCGCCCTGCACGAAGTGGGCTCTAACAACCCCGATGGCGTAGAAATCAAAGCCACTCGCGACCCTAAAACTGGCGTGCCACTGGACGGTATTCCATTCCACCCGTACTACACTGTGCACGACATTTTGGGCGTGAGCGTATTTTTGATGGTCTTTACTGCCATCATCTTCTTCGCACCTGAGTTTGGCGGCTACTTCTTAGAGTACAACAACTTCATCCCGGCCGACCCATTGAAGACCCCGGCGCACATTGCCCCCGTTTGGTACTTCACACCCTACTACTCTATGTTGCGCGCCATCACCGGCGAAATGGCAGCTGTGCTTGGCATCATCGCCATCGTGGCAGCTGTTGTCGGTACTAAGAAGCTGCCTAGCTTCTTGCGCTTGGCAGCCTTGGTCATCGCCGCTGGCACCGCGTTGTTGCTTGGCCTGTTGCCTTCGCTGGCCAACTGGGTCGGAGCTTTGGTGCCGTCCTTGGGTGCCGCCTTGATGGGCGCACTGGACGCTGTTGCGGGCGTGGTGGCCAATGTGCCATTCTTAGGCCAGCTGTGGGGCATGATCGTCAAGGGTATTGACGCGAAGTTTTGGGGCGTGGTCGTGATGGGCGGCGCTGTGATTATTCTGTTTTTCTTGCCATGGTTAGACAACAGCCCGGTCAAGTCAATTCGCTACCGTCCTGATTGGCACAAATACATGTACGGTATTTTTGTCATTAACTTCCTGATTTTGGGCTACTTGGGCGTGCAGCCTCCGTCAGCTGTGGGCGAGCGCGTGAGCCAAATCGGTACGCTGTTTTACTTTGGTTTCTTCTTGCTGATGCCTTGGTGGAGCGAAATGGGTGAGCCTAAGCCAGTCCCTAACCGCGTTGTCTTTGCCGCGCATTAATAGGGTAAATAGATAATGAAAAAAATTCTCCTTACACTGTTAGCCGCCTTCAGCCTTGCCAATGTGCAAGCCGCCAGCGAAGGCATCGCTTGGGACAAAGCGCCCAACAAAACCAATGACATGGCCGCCTTGCAAAACGGTGCCAAGCTGTTCGTCAACTATTGCCTGAACTGCCACAGTGCCGCTTTCATGCGCTACAACCGCTTAAAAGACATCGGCCTGACCGAACAGCAGATTAAAGATAATATGCTGTTTGCCACCGACAAAGTGGGTGACACAATGAAGTCGTCGATGGACCCTAAGCAGGCCAAAGAGTGGTTTGGGGGCTTGCCTCCGGACTTGACCCTGATTGCACGTTCGCGTGCCGACGGTGCCAAGGGCTCTGGCCCAGACTATTTGTACACCCTGCTGCGAACCTATTACCGCGACGATACCAAGCCCACCGGCTGGAACAACTTGGCCTACCCCAACATTGGCATGCCTAACCCGCTGTGGGAGCTACAAGGCGAGCGCAAGCCGGTGTACTCCACTGTAAAAAGCCACGGAAAAGACATCAGCGTACCTACTGGGTGGGAAGTCACCAAGCCAGGCACATTGAGCCCGTTGCAATACGAGCAGGCTGTGGGCGACCTGGTTAGCTATTTGCAGTGGATGGGTGAGCCCGCACAAAACTCGCGTGTGCGCGTAGGCGTGTGGGTACTGATTTTTCTTAGCATTTTCAGCATCTTCGCTTGGCGTTTGAATGCTAGCTTCTGGCGCGATATCAAGTAACTTGCCTCATTGCCTTGCCAGTCAGGGCGTAGGTCTTTCAAGTGGAGCTGCGATGCGCATCTCCACTTTTTAATTTTTTAGGAGCTGATCGATATGATGGTGCTTTACTCTGGAACTACCTGCCCTTTTTCGCACCGTTGCCGGTTTGTGCTGTTTGAAAAAGGCATGGACTTTGAAATCCGTGATGTGGACTTGTACAACAAGCCCGAAGACATCAACGTGATGAACCCCTACGGCCAGGTGCCTATTTTGGTGGAGCGCGATCTCATTTTGTACGAGTCCAACATCATCAACGAGTACATCGATGAGCGTTTTCCGCACCCACAGCTGATGCCCGGCGACCCAGTCGACCGTGCGCGCGTGCGTTTGTTCTTGCTCAACTTTGAAAAAGAGCTGTTTACGAATGTGTCCATCTTAGAGAACCGCAGCAACAAAGGTGTGGAAAAAGTGCTTGAAAAAGCCCGCAACCACATTCGCGACCGCTTGACGCAAATGGCCCCTGTATTCTTGAAAAACAAGTTCATCATGGGTGACAACTTCTCCATGCTCGATGTCGCCTTGGCTCCGCTGCTGTGGCGCCTAGACTTTTATGGCATTGAGCTGTCCAAAAACGCTGCGCCGTTGCTCAAGTATGCAGAGCGTATTTTCTCGCGTCCAGCCTATATCGAAGCGTTGACACCTTCTGAAAAAGTGATGCGCAAGTAACTCCATGAGATCACGCCGTACCCGCAGGGCTGGCTTAGGCTGGCGATGCGGTACGATGTAGCCATGAGCGTATCTGCCCTTACACCTTCTCCTAGCTCGACCCGTCCGTACTTGATCCGGGCGCTGTACGAGTGGTGCACTGACAACGGCTACACGCCGTACATTGCCGCCTATGTAGACGACACCGTTCAGGTGCCGCGCGAGCATGTTAAAAACAACGAGATCGTGCTCAATATCAGCATGGACGCCACCAGCTCTCTCAAGTTGGGCAATGAGTTTGTTGAGTTCAAAGCCCGCTTTTCTGGCAGCGCCCGCGAAATCATGGTTCCGATTGACCGCGTGATTGCCATCTACGCCCGTGAAAATGGCCAAGGCATGGCTTTTCCCGTGCCTCACGGTATCCCGCCGCGCGGAGAAGTGAGCGAGCCTGAGCACCGTATTCACGCGGTCGACAGCCCACTGAGCGCCGTAAGTTCTTTTAACGGCTCGCCGAGCGACGCAGCGCAAACGCCAGTGTCCAGTCCTAGTGGGCCTCGCTTGGTGCAGCTCGTTGCCGCCGCACCACCGCAGAGCGAGACTCAAGACGAGCCTCAAAGCGATGACGCCCAAGACACTCCCGAGCCACCCAACCATCCTCCTTCAGGTGCTACCCCCGCTGGCAGCCGTCCATCTCTCAAGCGCGTCAAATAAGCAGCGTACA
Source organism: Polaromonas sp. (assembly GCA_031431335.1). Taxonomy (GTDB): domain Bacteria; phylum Pseudomonadota; class Gammaproteobacteria; order Burkholderiales; family Burkholderiaceae_C; genus JAAFIP01. The sequence goes on from JANPDG010000032.1 coordinate 9,688, forward strand.
TTGCTTGCGAATCAGTCGTAGCAAAAAGCGTGTAACTTCAGTAAATTGCGCATGAGTATCAAGTAAAATAATGATTTCGCCGCTTTAGCTCAATTGGTAGAGCAACCGCTTTGTAAGCGGTAGGTCGTCAGTTCGATTCCGACAAGCGGCACCACACATCACACCGGGCTGGATTTATCCAGTCCGGTTTTTTTGTGCTGTACAGCTTAGTTATATGGAATAGATTTGGTCTTTTGAAGTTATAAATGCTATAAAAATAATAGCTTACTATTTAATATCCACGTCGGAAAAATGCCAATTTTGACGTCAAGAACCTCAATCTCAATACAGCGCTAGCGGTACACACTGCCTACTTGCACTTTGATGCGAATCGTGTTGATCTCAAAGCCTTTTGAACGCAAGTGCGCGGTGAGTGTGGGGCTTAATTGGCGCAGTTTGGCGGCAACTGCGCTATTGGCGGCCAGCAAGCACCATTGTTGTTGCTCAATTGAGCCGGCCTGTACGCCTGTGCGCAGGGCCATGGGCAGCAGCTCTTGGACGGCGGCCAGGCATTTTTGGGAGTCTTGGGCCAGGCTGAGCAAGCGGGCTAGGGTGGGTGCGGCCTGCACAGCGTCGATCACCGCGACCGCCAGCTTGGGCTGTTTAGCACGGGGGTAGCGGGGCGATAGGGTGATGGACGAGGACGGCATGTGAGTATGAGTCTAAGCCAACTGACGGCGGCTTGGGCAAGAAGTGGCACAATGGGTGCCCCCTGCAGCTTTGGAGCTGACTTATGCACATGATCATCACCGACGCTTGGCTGGCCAAAACCCGGCCGATCCATTTGAGTGGCACCCAACTGGTGCTCTCAGGTTTGGCGCTGTCGTTGGCGCTCATGCTGGTGGCCGCAGGCCTGTACCACTGGGTGTTTCTCAAGGGCGCGCGCGATGGCTGGCCAGTGGTGGGCGGCTTGGTTAAGCTGGTGGTTAAAGACGAGTTTGAGCAGCGCGATCGCTTTATGCGCGAAAACCTCGACGCCATGGCCAGAAAAGTGGGCGAAATGCAGGCCAAAATCGTCCAGCTGGAGTCCATTACCGAGCGGGTGTCAGGCTTGGCCGGTATTGCCGTGCCAGACGCAGCCAAGACAGGTGCAGGCAAGGGCGGCGCACTCATTGGTGGGCGCCCGCTGACTATGCAGGAGCTGCAGGCCACTTTGGCCGACCTAGAGGCCATGAGCAACCAAAAGGTGGACTTGCTCACTGTCGTGGAGTCACGCCTGTTTGACCAAAAAATCCGCAAAATGATGGTGCCGACAGCCTCGCCCGTGCCCGGCAGCTCTGTGGGATCGGCCTTTGGCTTTCGCAGCGACCCTATCAATGGCGGCGCGGCGCTTCACACAGGGCTGGACTTTCAGGCCGCCCCTGGCACTCCCATTTTGGCTGCTGCGGGCGGCGTGGTGGTCACGCAGGAATACCACAATGCCTATGGCAATATGGTCGAAGTGGACCACGGTAACGACCTGATCACCCGTTATGCCCATGCCTCAGCCACTTTTGTCAAAAAAGGCGATTTAATCAAACGTGGCCAAAAAATCGCTGCGGTAGGCAGCACAGGGCGCTCCACAGGGCCGCATTTACATTTTGAAGTGTTGGTGCAGGGCTTGCCCCAAGATCCGCAAAAATTCCTCTCCGCAGGCGAAAAAATGCCCGATGTGGCGGTGTTGACAAAACCCAGCACCACTGCAGCGCAGACGCCTGCCAAACCCAAGCAATAGCCCCAGGCTGCCACGGCAGCTATAACTGCCCTGCGAACCGCTAAAATCAACGCTTTTGGCGGATGGTAGCGCGACACCCAAGCTCAGAGCGGGACGGACCCGGCTTGAATTAGCGCTCACCCACCCTCAGATCTCGATCAGTACAACGCAAAGGACTCGCCTTGCAATGTTGGCCCCAGGCTGGCAGAGCAGGGCCGCACGGATGGCAACTAATTTTCTGACCCAATTATTCGGCAGTCGCAATGACCGCTTGCTCAAAACCTACCGTAAAACCGTGGAGCGCATCAGTGAGCTAGAGCGCGGTTTAGAGCCGTTGAGCGACGAGCAGCTCAAGGCCAAAACCGAAGAGTTCAAAACCCGTGTGGCCAATGGCGAGACGCTGGACGACCTGCTGCCCGAGGCGTTTGCTGTGGTGCGCGAAGGCTCTAAGCGCGTGATGAAAATGCGGCACTTTGACGTGCAGATGCAGGGTGCTATCTCGCTACACCAAGGAAAGATAGCCGAGATGCGCACCGGCGAAGGCAAAACTCTCACCGCCACACTGGCCGTGTATTTGAATGCACTGTCAGGCAAAGGCGTACACGTCGTTACCGTGAACGACTATCTGGCCAACCGTGATGCGCAGTGGATGGGCAACCTGTACAACTTTTTAGGGTTGAGCGTGGGTGTCAACCTGCCCAACATGCCGCGCGAAGCCAAACAAGCCGCTTACCAAGCAGACATTACCTATGGCACCAACAACGAGTTTGGCTTTGACTACCTGCGCGACAACATGGTGTATGAAACAGCAGACCGCGTGCAGCGTGGCCTGAACTACGCCATCGTCGACGAGGTGGACTCAATCTTGATTGACGAGGCGCGCACGCCGCTGATCATCAGCGGCCAAGCCGAAGACCACACTGACACCTATATTGCGCTGAACAAAATTGTGCCGCAGCTAACCCGCCAAGAAGGCGAAGCCGACCCGCGCACGGGCGAGGGCGTAACCAAGCCGGGCGACTTTACGGTAGACGAAAAAGCGCACCAAATCTTTTTGACAGAGCAGGGCCACGAAACTGCTGAGCGCATCTTGGCCAGCTCAGGCTTGATCCCAGAGGGCGCGTCGCTTTATGACCCGGCCAACATCACGTTGATGCACCACGTCAACGCTGCGCTGCGGGCCCATCACCTGTACCACCGCGACCAGCATTATGTGAACCAAGAAGGCGAGATTATCATTGTGGACGACCACACCGGCCGCCTGATGACGGGCCGCCGCTGGAGCGATGGCCTGCACCAAGCTGTTGAGGCCAAAGAAGGTGTGCAGATTCAGGCTGAAAACCAAACCCTGGCCTCGATCACCTTTCAAAACTATTTCCGCCTCTACGGCAAACTGTCGGGCATGACCGGCACGGCGGATACCGAAGCCTACGAGTTTCAAGAAATCTACGGCTTAGAGACGATGGTGCTGCCGCCCAACCGGCCCAGCAAGCGCGAAGACTTTTTGGACCGCGTGTACAAAACCAGCCAAGAGCGCTATGACGCGGCGATTGCTGATATTCGCGATTGCTACGAGCGCGGGCAGCCCGTGCTGGTGGGCACCACGTCGATTGAAAACTCCGAGCTGATCTCGGCCATGCTGGACAAAGCGGGCCTGCCGCACCAAGTGCTCAACGCCAAGCAGCACGCGCGCGAGGCTGACATCATCGCCCAAGCGGGGCGCAGCAAAATGATCACCATTGCCACCAACATGGCAGGGCGCGGCACCGACATCGTGCTGGGCGGCAATGTTGAGAACATGTCTAAAACCATTGAGGCCGACGAAGGGCTAGACGAGGCCGCCAAAGCTGCACAAATCGCCAAACTCAAAGACGAATGGCAGGCTAACCACGATGCAGTAAAAGCCTTGGGCGGCTTGCGTATCGTGGCCACCGAGCGCCACGAGTCGCGCCGCATCGACAACCAGCTGCGGGGCCGCTCAGGCCGCCAGGGCGACCCAGGCTCGTCGCGCTTTTTCTTGTCCCTGGACGATTCGCTGATGCGCATTTTTGCGGGCGACCGCGTGAAAGCCATCATGGAGCGCCTGAAGATGCCCGAGGGCGAGGCGATTGAGGCAGGTATTGTGACC
>JANPDG010000033.1:0-20527 GCA_031431335.1 Polaromonas sp.
AGACAGCGTCGTCCAAATAGTCTGGCTCGCGGTAGACATCGCGCGCAATGCGCTGACCCAACTTGCGCTCCGCCGCCACACTCATCTCTTGCCCGTCGCCCAACTGCGGCAGCGTGCTCTGTGCCCAGCCCAGCGGAGTTACCGCACAGGCAACTGAAAACGCTATTAAATATATAGCAAACTTTTCAATATTCACTTCGGAAAATCCTCGTTTTTTATACCTAACTCATTCAAAATGAATCGATAGGTAAATAAGCTACTGGTTGTGCTGTGTTGGCATCTATCAGCACAGTCCAAAAATCTTTGCGCGCCACCATCGGTACAAAACGCAGTGCTGTCTCTGCCTTGCCCGTGCTCAGCACTGCCGCATCGATCAACGCGCTTTGCGCTGCAAAACGCGACCTTAGTACGGACAGCGGCTTGGCTTGCGTAATGACGGTCTGCTGTGACTTGCTGTAGTCTTGCCACAGCTGGGGCCGCGCGGACAGCTGCAAACCGCCCAATGCATCCATTGTCAAATCGCCCTGCTCTTTACCGTCTTTGAATTCGCGCAGAGACAAAGTAGTGGGGCCTGTTATGGGCATTTTTTGCAAATCAGCAGGCGCTTTGGGCAAAAGCGTGTTGTCTATCTCTATGGCGTGCACCACCCTGAAACGGTCATACTCATAAACTAAATGCACCGGGCGCGCAAGAAATACGGTCCACAAACCATAGCCCAGAGCGGCTACTTGCAGCAGCACAATGATGCCCAAATCGCGCTTGAGTTCTTTAAGCGGTTTGTTGCGATTGAACACGGCAAATGTCAAGAGCGGGCCCATCACGACATCCACAGCAACGATGATAAAAAACAATTCACGCCCACCAGATATCTCGCGGTATGGATAGGGGTACCAAACGCCAAACACGAGTGCTGCGGCCAACAAGGCAACCACGACACTCAGCGCAAAATGCGCGCCGCTGGCTAAAAATCGATCTTTCCATGGATTTGCGGTATTGAACATAGGCTTATGATGGCGCTTATTGTTAAAGGTTTCGTACAGCTATGGGTAACAGTTCGGGCAATGATTTACGGGCAAACAGCCCTTTGACGCATTTTGACCTATCGGGCCACGCACATATGGTGGATGTGAGCGGCAAAGCATCAACGCGGCGCGTGGCAATTGCACAAGGCCGTATTGTGATGCAAGACAGCACGCTGGCGCTGATCGCAGCGGGTAATGCTAAAAAAGGCGATGTGCTGGGCATTGCGCGCATTGCGGGCATTTTGGCGGCCAAAAAAACCAGTGATTTGATTCCGCTATGCCACCCATTGGCGCTGACGCGGGTAGCGGTAGACTTTGCGCTGTCCACCGATGGCGAGCCCAGCGTCACCTGCACAGCCACTGCAGAAACTGTCGGACCTACTGGGGTCGAAATGGAGGCGCTGTGCGCAGTCAATATTGCTTTGCTCACCATCTACGATATGTGCAAAGCAGCTGACCGCGCAATGGTGCTGCGCGAGGTGCGCTTGCTAGAGAAGCACGGCGGTAAGTCGGGCAGCTTTGTGTTGGGCAGTTTGTAGCCTCACCTGCTCAGTCGCCATGAGCACCGCACCAGCAAGGCGCGGTCTACCCAACAGCCGTAACCCAAAAAGTTAGGCGGCGTTGAGCCAGTAACCTGCGTTGAACGGGCTGCTCATGCGCAAAGCCAATGGCGATACATCTACCAGCTTGTCGGTTGGCATTTTTTCGACCACTTCTGCGCCTTCGCCTTCGGCCACAGGAGCGGCTACTTTGCCGTCTGCTGCGCGGGCTACGGCGAAGGAGTAAAAGCAGCGAAACGGGATCTTGCGATCATTCCAGTACTCCGACACATCGCGGAAGATGTCGATCAACTGCTCACGCGCTTCTTTGTCGAATTTGGCGTGCGCAGGAATATGCTCCAACACCACAACAAAGCCTGGCTGAGCGCCAGATTTGTGCAGCGGGTCGGTCATGCAGTCGTACAGTGCATCGTAGTTTTTACCAAAATGCGCGGGCAGCTTGAACCCGGCGGCAATGGTGTCGAGCACGTCTTGCTTGGTTTGCGAGTCACCCAAGCTGGCATACAAAAAGTGGTGCCCCAGCTCGGTGGCTGCAGCTTGTAGGTCGGCCACGCGGTGAGCGCGGATAGACTGAACGATATTGGTTTTCACGGTACGAAGTGGCATGGTGCGCTCCGCTTTCTCTCAACAAAAATAGACTAAAAATACTAGGATCACACAAACTCTAGGCATCAATTAAGAATGCGCTTAAAGCTCGCGTAATGGTCATCACTGTAGTAACAGGCTTGCGGCTGCGCCGGTTGACTGCCACCACACACAATTCTTTTGGCTCCACGGGTTCGGGCATACGGCGTTTTCACCGTGTACTCTCGGTAGTAGCCGCGTTTTTGCTCAGGCAAAATACGCTCGCGGTTACCAAACACCGTGCCGTCTTTGTCATAGGCAAACGGCCCGCCTTGCAAAATCAATGCGTATGTCTCGCGCCCCTGCTTGGGCAAATCGGCCAAGGCCATATCGGCCGACCCATTTGCAAGTGTGGCCGCATCTACTGGTGCAGGCCCTTTGGCCCAAGCCAAAGACCCCTCGGGTGCCATTAATATGCCCACCCAGCCCAACATCACTAAAAACGTGCACACAACAAAATTGCGCAAAGCGAAAAAGCGTTTCACAGTTCTGTTCCTATCGCACTTATATTTATAGCGGGTGATGAATCTTGTGCTGCGCCAGCAAGATACAGCTCGGCGACAGCGGAATCGGCCACCGTGCTCCAGCGCACCGGCTAAAAAATACGGGTTAACCCGTGATTCCAAGTCCACTATTGTCGTAGAAATCGGGCAACAACGCAAGCCCTCTTGCGATGTACAAACGCTCAGAGCAGGGTTTTAGGCCGACGACACTAGATAAAAGTTAGCGCTCGCTATTCTTGATACGCTTATCGGGTCGCATTGGCGTCAGCCACCGTCAATGCTGTCATATTGACGATGCGGCGCACCGTAGTGCTGGCCGTGAGAATGTGCACAGGGGCAGCGCATCCTAGCAGCACGGGCCCGATGGCAATGTTGCCACCAGCAGCTGTTTTGAGCAGGTTGTAGCTGATATTGGCAGCATCGATGTTGGGTAAGACCAACAAATTCGCCTCGCCTACCAGCGTGCTGCGCGGCATGATGGCTTGGCGGCTTGCCGCGTCCAATGCAATGTCGCCATGCATTTCGCCGTCCACCTCAAGCCAGGGCGCTTGGTCGCGCAGCAGCTCGAGCACTTTGCGCATTTTCAGGGCACTGGGTTGGTTGCTCGAGCCAAAGTTGCTGTGCGACAGCAAAGCGGCTTTAGGATGTACGCCGAAGCGCTTCATCTCTTCAGCGGCCATACAGGTGATCTCGGCCAGCTCTTCGGCTGTGGGGTCATAGTTGACATGCGTGTCGACCAAAAACACTTGACGATCGGGCAGCAACAAGCCATTCATACAAGCATACACGGGTACATCTTGCGGCGTGCTGGCAGCGCCACCTGCGCGCTTGCCCAGCACCTGGTCGATATAGTGCAAATGCAGTGCGGTGGTACCCCAGGTGCCGCAGATCATGCCGTCGGCCAAGTCTTTGTGCACCATCATGGCGCCGATCAAGGTCAGCCGGCGGCGCATCTCGATTTTGGCGATTTGTTGCGTCACGCCTTTGCGCTCAGTCATCTGGTGGTAGGTCTGCCAAAAGTCGCGATAGCGGTCGTCTTTTTCGACGTTCACCACGTCATAGTCGGTGCCTGATTTCAAGCGCAGGCCAAATTTTTCGATGCGCTCACTGATCACCGCTGGGCGGCCAATCAAAATAGGTCGTGCAATGCCTTCGTCGGCCACAATTTGGCAAGCCCGCAGCACGCGCTCTTCTTCGCCTTCGGCGTAGACCACGCGGTTTTTAACCGCCTTTTTGGCCGCAGCAAAAATCGGTTTCATGGTCGTGCCTGAGGCATACACAAAGCTTTGCAGACGCTCTGTGTACGCGGCCATATCGGCAATCGGGCGCAGCGCCACGCCGCTGTCTGCTGCAGCTTGCGCCACAGCAGGAGCGATCTTCATCATCAGGCGCGGATCAAACGGCTTGGGGATCAAATACTCCGGGCCAAAGGCCAGCGCCTCGCCCACATAGGCGGCGGCCACCACTTCGCTTTGCTCCGCTTGGGCCAGCTCGGCAATCGCGTGAACGGCCGCAATTTCCATCTCCAGCGTGATGGTGGTCGCGCCGCTGTCTAGCGCACCGCGAAAGATGTACGGAAAGCACAAAACGTTGTTAACTTGGTTGGGGTAATCGGTGCGGCCCGTGGCGACAATCGCATCGCTGCGCACGGCGTGCACTTCTTCGGGCATGATTTCTGGGTTGGGGTTGGCCAGCGCCAAAATCAGCGGCTTGGCCGCCATCTTTTTGACCATCTCGGGTTTCAGTACGCCGCCTGCGGACAAGCCCAGAAACACGTCCGCGCCTTCAATGGCCTCAGCCAATGTACGGGCAGCGGTTTTTTGCGCAAACTGAATCTTGTCTTCGTCCATCAGCTCTGTGCGGCCAACGTAGACCACGCCGGCCAAGTCGGTGACAAAAATATTCTCGCGTGGAATGCCCAGCTTGAGCAGCAAGCCCAGGCAGGCCAGCGCAGCAGCGCCCGCGCCACTGGTCACCAGTTTGATCTTTTTCGGGTCTTTGCCCACCACTTTCAAACCGTTCAAAATCGCCGCACCCACCACAATCGCGGTGCCATGCTGGTCGTCGTGAAAAACCGGAATCTTCATCCGCTCGCGCAGCTTGCGCTCCACATAAAAGCAGTCAGGTGCCTTGATGTCTTCGAGGTTGATGCCGCCAAAAGTCGGCTCGAGCGAGGCGATGATGTCGACCAGTTTGTCCAGATCGTGTTTTTCGTTGATTTCGATGTCAAACACATCAATACCGGCAAACTTTTTGAACAGCACCGCTTTGCCTTCCATCACTGGCTTAGACGCCAGCGGGCCAATGTCGCCCAGACCGAGCACGGCGGTGCCGTTAGTAATGACGGCGACCAGGTTGCCGCGCGCAGTGTATTTGTAAGCGTTATTAGGGTCTTTAACGATCTCTTCACACGGCGCGGCCACACCGGGGCTGTAGGCCAGCGCCAAATCGTGCTGGTTGATCAACTGTTTGGTGGCGGCAATGGCTATTTTGCCGGGGGTGGGAAACTCGTGGTATTCGAGCGCAGCGCGGCGCAATTCAGCGCGTTTTTCTTCGGTGTTGCTAGAGGCGGTATCGTTCATGGAGGGCATGGAGTCTCTTCGGGGCGTAAGTTTTTTATAAGGATGAATGATTGTAGTCCCGGCTTACGGCGCCCACCAGTACGCAAATATGCGTAAAAGGCATGGACTGATATGACTTTTTGTTTGTTTTGCGCGGTGGTTTAGCAGCCCGTGGCAGTGCATATCTGCCTTAATTACCTTTGTCTCTTAGTTTGGGGTTTTTAACAGCCCATGGCAGGGCTTGTGTGCTGCGATTGGCTTGGACGGCGGTGTGACATGTCGCTGCAAAAATACTCCAAAAACACGCGCGAACTCTGTGAGTATTAGGCTACCTTGAACAACGCGCGCCTTTTTACGTATTTTTCATCGACACGCTCACACCGCTTACCCTGTCATTTTTGGTAGTTTTAAGGCACGCTGCTCGGTGGGGGGTGGATTTATCGGTCGTTGATCGCTGTGCATTTCATCTACGACTGGGACTGCTACTGCCACCGTAACTGCAACGCGACCAAACTGGCCGAGAACGGGGTTACCCGCCAAGTCAGCCAAGCGGTGATGTGGCGTGGTTTTGATGAAAATTTGTAGCAAGGCGCGCGTTGTTCAAGGCGGCCTATTACTCACAGAGTTCGCGCGTGTTTGTGGAAAATTTTGCAGCGAAACTTCCCACATCGCCGCAGCTCACGGTGCTAGAACATGCATCTTCGGTACGTAGCCGCAGTTCACGGTGTTAGCACATCAAGTCTTCAAGCAACCCAACTAAGACAAACAAGCCAGCCCATATTCAAAACACACTTCTTGGAAGAAAAAATAGCACTTTTCCGACGTGGATATTCAATAGTTTGCTATTAATTTCATACTATCCAAGCAACTTCTGCGGCTCCATGCTTACCGTATTCGCTCCATCACTGAGCATCAACGCGCCCTCTTGAATCGTGGCTTGCAGCTGCATGCTGCGCTGGGCCATGGCGGAGAGTTCTTGGCTTGCGGTATGAGGTACTAGCCAGACGCTCAAGTTGCGGGGGCGGGTGAGTTTGGTTTCTATGGCTTTCCACCAAACAGGCGACGAATGGGTGAAGGTGTAGACCATCACTTCTTCGGATTTGCCGCAGGCTTTGATGACTGGCTTGTCTTCGGGCTGACCCACCTCGATCCACAGCTTGTAGGCCAGGGTGTAGTCGCGCAGGTACACGTCCGGCTCGTCGGGGTCGGACAGCCCCGCGCCAAAGGCCAGCGTGCCGTCGCCGCCCAACACACTTTGCAATTTGTAGGCGTTCAGCGCCAGCGCCACCAAACGCACCATCATGCGTTCGTCGGTCTCGCTGGGGTGGCGGGCCAGAGTGAACTGGTGGTCAGCGTAGTAGTTGTGGTCAATGTCGGCGATGGCGAGATTGGCCTTGTAGATGGTGGATTTGAGTGCCATGGCGGGTGCTTGAAAGTAAGTGCCTTGGCACAATTAGAAAATTATTTACTATTAAATTAATAGCTAACTATTGAATATCCACGTCGGAAAACTGCCTAAAAAGCGTCCTAAACTTTGATGCACAAGATGGCGGGGCGCTCGCCCTGCCGTCTTGCGCATCGCATGCGTACTGCACGCGCCGCGCAAGCGTGCTACACGCGCCGCGCAAGCGCTGCAGCCGTGCCCACATAGCTGGCAGGCGTCATGGCCAGCAGTCGATCAATGTCCGCCTGCGGTATGTCGAGCGAGCGAATCAGCCCGTGCAAGTCTTCAGGTCGGATGGTTTTGCCGCGAGTGACTTCTTTGAGCTTTTCGTACGCGCCCTGCACGCCGTAGCGGCGCATGACGGTTTGAATCGGCTCGGCCAGCACTTCCCAGGCGTTGTTCAGGTCGTCGGCCAATGCTTCTTCGTTGAGCTCTAATTTGTTCAGGCCAACATTCAAAGATTGGTAAGCCAGCACCGCATAGCCCAGCGCCACACCCATGTTGCGCAGCACGGTGCTGTCGGTCAGGTCGCGCTGCCAGCGGCTGATCGGCAGCTTCTCGGACAGGTGTTTGAGCAGGGCGTTGGCCAGGCCCAGGTTGCCTTCGGCGTTCTCAAAATCAATCGGGTTGACCTTGTGCGGCATGGTGGACGAGCCAATTTCACCTGCTTTGAGGCGCTGCTTAAAGTAGCCTAGGCTCACATAGCCCCACACGTCGCGCGACCAGTCTATCAAAATAGTGTTGGTGCGGGCCACAGCGTCATACAGCTCGGCCATATAGTCGTGCGGCTCAATCTGGATGCTGTAAGGCTGGAAAGTGAGCCCTAACGCGCCTTCGACGACCTTGCGCGAAAAGCCTTCCCAGTCATGCGCAGGCCAGGCCGACAAATGGGCGTTGTAGTTGCCCACTGCACCGTTCATTTTGGCAAGGATTTTCACCTCGGCAATGCGGGCGCGGGCAGTCTGCAGGCGCACCAGCACATTGGCCACCTCTTTGCCCACGGTGGTGGGGCTGGCCGTTTGGCCGTGGGTGCGGCTGAGCATAGGCACATCGGCGTATTGGTGCGCCATCTCACGCAGCTTGGCCAAAATGGCGTCTAGCGCGGGCAGCAGCACCTCGTCGCGGGCGGTTTTGAGCTGCAGGGCGTGGGACGTGTTGTTAATGTCCTCGCTGGTGCAGGCAAAGTGCACAAACTCACTGCTAGCCAGCAGCTCGGGCTGGCCGTCAAACTTGGACTTGATCCAGTATTCCACGGCTTTCACGTCGTGGTTGGTCACTTTCTCAATGTCTTTGATGGCTTGGGCATCCAACTCGCTGAAATGGGTGACCAGTCCAGCCAGCAGTGTGCGGGCCGCAGCGCTCAAAGGCTTGAACTCGGCAAACCCCGCGTCACCTAAGGCAATGAACCAAGCCACTTCCACCTGCACCCGGCGGTGCATATAGCCGTATTCGGACATGAGAGGGCGCAAAGCGGCGAGTTTGTTGCCATAGCGGCCGTCGAGCGGCGAAATAGCGGTGAGAGCAGACAGGTTCATAGGCTCAATTGTAAAAGGCGCGGGTTTCAGATGGTGCAGTCTGCGTTTGGCCCGGCCGGTTGGTTGCTGCGCAGGCCGCGCGGCCTGAAAACCCTGCCAAGCCAAGGTTGTGCCAAATAGCACGGTCAGCCGCATACAATGGAAGGTTATGCATAGCAGTGCCGTAAAGCATTGCAAAAGACCTCTCAGGTCTCATTTTTTGTTAATTTTGGAGTTATTCCCGTGTTCATTTCATCTGCTTTTGCCCAAACCGCCCCTGCCGCTGCCGCCTCTGGAGGCATGGAGTCCAGCCTGATGAGCATGCTGCCCTTGGTTTTGATGTTTGTTGTGCTGTATTTTGTGATGATTCGCCCGCAGATGAAAAAACAAAAAGAGCACCGCGCCATGATCGAAGCCATTGCCAAAGGCGATGAGGTGGTCACTGCGGGCGGCCTGATCGGCAAGGTCAGCAAAATGGGCGAGAGCTATGTGGGTGTAGAGCTGGCCCAAGGTGTTGAGGTGCAAATGCAGCGCAGCGCCATTGTGCAAGTGCTGCCCAAAGGCACCGTTAAGTAAATGTCGACTCAGCGCCCCAGTGTGGGGCGCTGTGCATTGTGAGTGACCCGTTAAAGAGAAGTGCCGTATGAACCGTTACGCCCTGTGGAAATACCTTGTCATTGCAGGGGTGCTGGTCATCTCGGCGCTGTTTACCCTGCCCAACTTTTTTGGCGAAGCGCCTGCGGTGCAGATCTCGAGTGGCAAAGTGACCAACAAGGTCGATGCCTTAACCCGCCAAAAGGTGGATGAGGCGATTGCAGCGGCTGATCTGTCGCCCGACATGGTCACCTTTGATGGCAACTCGATCAAAGCCCGTTTCAAAAACACCGACCTCCAACTCAAAGCCAAAGACGCCATCACCAGGGCGCTCAACCCTGACTCTGCTAATGCGGGCTATGTTGTCGCGCTGAACTTGGTTTCGCGCTCACCTGCGTGGCTGTCTAGCCTGGGCGCATTCCCCATGTATTTAGGCTTGGACTTGCGCGGCGGCGTGCACTTTATGCTGCAAGTCGACATGCAAGCGGCACTGACCAAAAAGGTCGAAGCGCTCACAGGCGATGTGCGCAGCGCGCTGCGCGAAAAGCAAATTCGCGGCCGCACCAGCCGTGAAGCGCAAACTATTGAAGTACGGTTTAGCGACGCTGCCACATTGGAGGCAGCCAAGCGCTTGGTAGCAGAGCAGTTTCCAGACCTCGCGCTCAAAGACGCTATCGACGGCGGCGACTACAAACTGCTGGCCACCATCAAGCCCGAAGCGGCGCGGCGTGTGCAAGAGCAGGCGCTCAAGCAAAACATGACCACCCTGCACAACCGGATTAACGAGCTGGGCGTAGCCGAGCCCGTGATCCAGCAGCAAGGCACTGACCGCATCGTGGTGCAGCTGCCTGGCGTGCAAGACACCGCCAAAGCCAAAGATATTTTAGGCCGCACTGCCACCCTAGAAATGCGCTTGGTAGACGACAGCGCCGAGGCGCGTGAAGCCGAAGCGGGCCGTGGCCCCGTACCGTTTGGCACCGAGCGCTACCTCGAGCGCGATGGCCGCGCAGTGATTGTGAAAAAGCAAGTCATCATCACCGGTGACAGCCTGACAGACGCCCAGCCGGGCCTCGACTCGCAAAACCAGCAGCCCAAAGTGGACCTGACAGTGGACGCCAAAGGCGGTCGCATCATGCGCGATACCAGCCGCGAAAACATCAAAAAACGCATGGCGATTTTGCTGTTTGAAAAAGGCAAGGGCGAGGTACTGACTGCTCCCGTAATTCAGAGCGAGCTGGGCAACCGGTTTCAAATCTCCGGCACCATGTCAGTGTCTGAGGCCAACGACTTGGCATTGCTCCTGCGCGCAGGCTCGTTGGCCGCGCCGATGGAAATTGTCGAAGAACGCAGCATTGGCCCCTCTTTGGGCGCTGAAAACATCGCCAAAGGCTTTAAAAGCGTGACCTATGGTTTCTTGGTAATTTGCGCATTCATGTGCATTTACTATTTTATCTTCGGCATGTTCTCCAGCCTGGCACTGGGCCTGAACTTGCTCATGCTGGTTGCTGTCCTGTCTATGCTGCAAGCCACACTCACCTTGCCCGGTATGGCCGCTATGGCGCTGGCGCTCGGTATGGCGATTGACTCGAACGTGCTGATCAATGAACGGGTGCGCGAAGAGCTGCGCAATGGCGCGTCGCCGCAGGCAGCTATCCACGCGGGCTATGACCGCGCATGGGGCACCATTTTGGACTCCAACATCACCACCTTGATTGCCGGTGTGGCCCTGCTGGCCTTTGGTTCAGGTCCGGTGCGCGGCTTTGCGGTGGTGCACTGCGTGGGTATTTTGACCAGCATGTTCTCGGCGGTGTTTTTCTCGCGCGGCTTGGTTAACTTGTTCTATGGCAATAAAAAGAAGCTCAAGAGTGTGTCGATTGGCACCGTGTGGAAGCCTGAGGGCGCTGTGACGCCAGAAGGCGCGGTGCTGGACCTAGAGGACGAAGACGCCCCCGCGCCTGCCAAGTCCTTGGCCAAGCCCACTCCCAAAGCAAAGAAATAAGGCAGCACGACCATGGAATTTTTCAAAATCAAAAAAGACATCCCGTTCATGCGCCATGCGTTGATCTTCAACGCGGTGTCGTTGATCACGTTTTTGGCTGCGGTGTTCTTTTTGTTCTCGCGCGGCCTGCATTTGTCGGTCGAATTCACGGGCGGCACAGTAATGGAGGTGGGTTATTCGCAGCCTGCCGACACCGAGAAGATGCGCACCATCATCGCTGCCCAGGGATTTACAGACGTTCAAGTGCAAAACTTTGGCAGCGCGCGCGATGTAATGATCCGCCTGCCCGCGCAAAAGGGCGTGACCTCTGCTGCGCAGACCGAAAAAGTCGTGCTCGCGCTGTGCGCGGCATCTGAAGGCACAATGCAAGCAGACAGCGCGCAAGGCGGCAAACAGGTGTGCAAAACCGCTGCGGGTGCAGAGGCAGTCACGCTCAAGCGCACTGAGTTTATCGGCCCTCAAGTCGGCGAAGAGCTGGCCACCGATGGCCTCAAAGCCTTGGGCATGGTGGTGCTGGGCATCATGGTTTACCTGGCATTTCGCTTTGAGTGGAAGTATGCCGTGGCAGCCATCATCGCTAACTTGCACGACATTGTGATCATTTTGGGCTTTTTTGCCTTCTTTCAGTGGGAATTTTCACTCTCGGTACTGGCGGCCGTGCTGGCGGTGCTGGGCTATTCAGTGAACGAGTCGGTAGTAATTTTTGACCGAATCCGCGAAAACTTTAAGCGTTTTCGCAAGATGAACACCCACGAAATCATCGACAACGCCATCACCTCGACCATTAGCCGCACCATCATTACCCACGGCTCGACCCAGATCATGGTGCTGTCGATGTTGCTGTTTGGCGGGCCTACGCTGTTTTACTTCGCACTGGCGCTGACCATTGGTATATTGTTTGGCATTTACTCGTCTGTGTTTGTGGCGGCAGCCATTGCGATGTGGCTGGGCATTAAGCGTGAAGATTTGATCAAAGTGACCGCTAAAAAAGACGAGGACCCGAACGACCCGAACTCAGGCGCAACGGTCTAATCTGTTGCCCGATAGCACGCGGCATCAATAAAGCCCCTCAAACCGTTGATTTCAGGGTATATTTTCTGGTGTGATGCGCAGCTACCCCTCCGTTTAATAAAAATATCTACACCGTGGCAACCTCTGGCTCTACTGGCTCTTTGGCTAACTCCGCGTTGGCAAGGCAAGCGCGCGAGCTGTATTTGGCCAAAGCCGTGGAAATACTGACCGAAGTGGCCCACACAGTGCGCACGCGGCTCAATAGCCTGGTTGACCAAAGTGCCAATGCCCGTGAGTCGCAAGACCGGCGTGATGCCTGGATAGCCTACCAAAAAAGCGAAAGCGTGTGGATTAACTCGACTTCCAGCGCCTGGAAAAAAGCCATGCTGCCGCCCACCGCTTCGGTGCGCATGACCAGCGGTAGCCTGTCGTTTGAGCTCATGGGCAACGACATTGTGGAGAACAAAATCCTGTCTTCGCGTTTGGCACTGCGCATTTTGGACAAAGCCACTTGGGAGCTTAACGATCTGACGCTGCGCGTTCGCCAGCTAGAAAACGTCACCGAATTTGACAAACAAGACCTGCTGCGCCCTGAGTCGTGCGCGCAGCTGGTGGTCGAGTCCTGGATGGCCGCGGGCCTGACCCGCGAGGCTTGGATGAGCGTGCAAGAGGTCGTACATAACACCTTCGGCACGCGCATGGTGGAGGCTTATCACACCGCCAATGCATTTTTGATCGAAAAAGGTGTGATGCAAGAGATCGACCTGCGTCCGCTGGTCAAACGCACACCCAGTGCACTGCCGGGCAACACCAACTCAGCTCCTCTAGCAACCCCTGACAACGCCGTGACCCAGCAGCAGCCGATAGGGCGAGGCGATATGCCTTCGGGCGCAGAGCTTAAGCGCAGCCCAATGGGCGGCGGCCCGGGCGCGCAAAACCCTGGCTACCCGCCCCAAGGTGGATATGGTGGGGGCGCGAGCGGCGGTGGTCAATCAGGCGGTTCATCCAACGGCACTCCTCCAGGCAATTCATACAGTGGTAACGCATCCGGCGGATATGCTGGTGGCTCGGGCGGTAGTGGTGGTGCACCCACGAGCCAGGGCGGGCTGGTTAGAGCACCAGGTGCGCCAGCGCGCGCTGGTGCACCCAGTGGCTACAGTGGTCCTGCAGGTGCGGGCGGCTACGGTGGTGGGGCACCGCCTATGCGCCGCCCCACGCCCAGCGCAGCGGCAGGTGGCTCACCGGGTGCGAGCCTTCAAGGCGGGCAGGGTGGTGGCCAGAGTGGCGGTCAAGCGCAAAGCGGTGGCCAAGCACAACAACGCGCAGGGCGCGCAGCAGTCGCTCAATATGCAGAAGAGTCACACGACGAAACCCGCATGATGACTTCGTCCACCCCCCTGGCACGCGCCAAGATGCGCGCGCAGGGCGTGATGGGCCAGCTCAAGCGCATGCTGACCGACAAGGTCATGGGATTTGACGATTCACGCTCTTACGCGCCCTCACCTCAGCTGGCAGCGGCCATGGCCACCCGCAGGGTTGCGCCACAAGGCGGTAGTAACTCTAACAACCCGGCCTATGCGCGCACCGTACAAGGCGGTGCTATGGGCGGTGCTATGGGTGGAGGTGCGGTTGGTGGCGTTGCATTCGCAGGCTTTGTGGAGGGCATGCGCCCCGAGGAAGCCGCAGGCGCGCTGCGCGAAGAAACCAGCGCACTCAAAAAAGCGGCATCCACCGAGTCAGAAAAAGCCACCATCGAAATCGTGGCGCTGATGTTCCAAAGTATTTTGGCCGAAGACCGTATTCCGCCCACGGTGCGCGTGTGGTTTGCGCGCCTGCAAATGCCTGTGCTGCGCCTGGCTTTGTCAGAGCCAGAGTTTTTTGGCAGCCTGCAGCACCCTGCGCGCCGCCTGATTGACCGTATGGGCTCGTGCGTGCTGGGCTTTGAGGCCGATGTCAGCAGCACCGCGCTGGAAACCGAGATCAAGCGCGTGGTTCAAGTGATTGAGCAATACCCTGAGACCGGGAGGCGCGTGTTTCAGCTGGTGTACGACGAGTTTCAAAAGTTCCTGTCCAAGTTTTTGACCGAAGGCGCCGTCACGCAGCGCGTGGTGTCGGTAGCGCAGCAGATGGAGCAAAAAGAAACTGCGGCTATTCAGTTCACCATCGAGCTGCGCAAGCTCTTGGGTGATGTGATGCTGCGCGACGAGATTCGCGAGTTTTTGTTCAAAGTATGGGCCGAGGTCATGGCTATATCTTCAATCAAAAATGGTCCTAAACACCCCGATGCCCTCGGCCTTAAGCAAGTCGCTGCCGACCTGGTGTGGGCGGCGAGCGCCAAGCCTAACCGCGCAGACCGCGCCAAAGTGATCCAAGACCTGCCAAACTTGCTCAAACGCCTGCGCGCGGGCATGTCGCTTTTGGGCTTTGACCAAACCAAACAAGACGAACACATCAAAGCCATCAGCGACACCTTGGCCGATGCCTTTATGTCCAAGACCGAGACGATTGACGTAACCCAAATCGAGGCCATGGCCAAGCGCCTGAAGAACCTAGAAGATTTTGTCTCCGAAGACGATGTAGGCGACCTGCCGCTGGACGCCGAGAGCATCGAACTGATGCTGGGTATCGACACCAGCGGTATCGACATCATCACCTCTGGCGGCAGCGACCCCACTGAGGCGATGCGCGCCTGGGCCATGGAGCTGGAAGAGGGCAATTGGTTTAACCTGGATCACAACAGCAAAGTCACCCGCGTGCAATACGCTTGGCGCAGCCAGCGCGGCCAGCTGCATTTGTTTGCAGGCACCAATGGCCGTACTTACCTGTTTCAAATTCGCCGCTTGGCAGCCTACATGCAAGCTGGTTTGGTCTCGCCAATCGAGGACGAAACCCTCACTGTGCGCGCTACGCGCAATGCGCTGGACAAGCTCAATGCGAATCCAGAGCGGTTGTTGAGCTGAGTTTTTTTGAGCGCGCGATGGCACATCGCACTCAAAATTCAAGCTGCCAGCTGCACCGCCTCAGGCAGCACTACTTTTAAGCACTGAATTGGCGCTGAAACAAACCGCCCGGCAGTCGCGCAACCTCGCCGTTCAACTCCAGCTCTAGCAAGCGCGCTTGCAGCGTGGGCGTATCGATACCGGTGCGCGCAATCAGCGCATCCAAGCTGACGGGGTCGTGGCCCAAGGCTTCTAGCAAATCATCCTCAGCGGCATCCGCAGGCGCGTCTGTGTCCGCGTCTATATTCAAACGCAGCTGCACGGCAGCAGGGTAGCTGAGCTCTTCCAGCACATCGCTTGCCGACTCGACCAGCTTGGCACCTTGCTTGATCAAGAGGTGGCAACCTTTAGACAGCGTGGAATGAATCGAGCCGGGAATGGCAAACACATCTTTGCCCTGCTCAGCGGCCAAGCGCGCCGTAATGAGCGAGCCAGACTTGACCGCCGCTTCGACCACCAAAGTACCCTGCGTTAGCGCCGAGATAATGCGATTGCGCTTAGGAAAGTTTGCTGGCAAAGGCGGTGTGCCAATCGGAAACTCGCTGATGATGAGGCCGTGCTGGGCGATGCGGTGGGCCAGCTCGTAGTGCTTTTTGGGGTAGACGCGGTCAAGCCCTGTGCCGACCACGGCCACGGTGCTGCCTGCGGTGCCAGGCGCAGCCTCAAAGGCATCGAGCGCGCCGCTGTGGGCAGCACCGTCCACACCGAGTGCCAAGCCACTCACAATGTGCAAACCCGACGCGGCCAAGCTCTGGGCAAACTGCCGCGCATTGGTTTCGCCCTGCGGCGTAGGGTTGCGGCTGCCTACGATGGCCATGTCAGTGGCTATTTCTTGGGTGGCGATGGCGCTGAACACTGCAGACGAGCCCGTAACGTACAGCACCAAAGGCGGATCGTCCAGTGCCAGCAAAGCGCGCGGATACTCTGGGTCGGCCAGTGTGACGCAGCGGCGCATGACGCCGTCGCGCTGCTCGCCTGCGAGCCAGTCAAGCGTGGCCTGCGTGAGCGCGTCGAGTCGGTCGGGAATACTGAGCAGTGCCTTGACCTGCGCCTCGCTGGCCAACTGGCGCAACCCAGCGGGACTGCTGCTGAAAACGGCGGTGGGCAAGCCAAAGGCAGCCAGCAGCTTGCGCGCGGCCGTGTTGCCCACGCCCTCGGTCAGGGTCAGCCGCAGCCAAGCGGCGAGCTCATCACGCCCCATGGTGCGTTGCATGGTGCGCTGCATGCATCTACCGGACGGGTGCTGCGAAGTTATTTAGGATTGACCAAGCGGTCGCCAACGCGCACGCTGTCGTTGTTTTGCAAAATCAAGGCGTATGACACACGATCGAACACGCGAAACACCATCATCAGGCCATTGCGCTCATCAGGCAGCTTGAGCTCGGTTTTATTGCCGTCAGTGCGGTCAAGTACGGTGCGGCCGTTGGTAATTACGGCCATCACGTAGCCCGACTCCATGCCATCGACCTTACCGCGGTTAATGGTGACAATTTGATTTTGCGACGCATTGACCACTGCACTGCCGTAGACCGACATC
This sequence comes from Polaromonas sp., assembly GCA_031431335.1. Taxonomy (GTDB): domain Bacteria; phylum Pseudomonadota; class Gammaproteobacteria; order Burkholderiales; family Burkholderiaceae_C; genus JAAFIP01. The sequence continues at coordinate 16,369 of JANPDG010000033.1, forward strand.
ACGCGGCCACCCTCGATCACCTTATCGGGTGCGCGCGGGGTGTAGGTTAAAAACTCTCGCTTAGGCTCGGGTAACAAACGGTCGCCGACGCGCATTTCTTCTTTGCTGCCGACGATATCGATGGTGGCAGGCACAATCTCTTGGCCTGCGGCAGTAGCGCGTACGCTGGCTCCGCGCACCAGCTCGGCATTACCAATGTATTGCGCTTCATAGGCAATCACCAGCCCTGTGTTCGGGTCTTTGAGCGGCGTAGCATTGCGAAACACGCGGAACTGGTCTGGCGCACCTTTGGCGGTACTCAGGTCGCCTTCGTTGGCTGCGCGGGCATACGCACGGTCGCCGCGCGAGAGCACCACACGGCCTTCTTGGGCAGCCACAATGCGCGGCGCAGCAAGCAAGGTGGCCTCGTCCACGATCATCGGCTCGGCCAAGAAAGGCTCGATCAAATTAGCGGGCAAAGTAGGAATGGCGGCATCTGGCAGGGCACTGATGCGGGTGCGTGGAGACACGCGAATGGTCTCGGTGGGCGGGCCACCAGCGGCTGCGCGGCTGCGCAGCACAGCCCGGCCACCGCTCTTATCGAGGTACAGCTGCTGACCGGGGTAGATCAGGTGCGGGTTGCGGATGTCTTGCAGGTTCATGCCCCACAACTCTGGCCAGCGCCATGGGCTTTTGAGGAACAAGCCTGAGATGGCCCACAGCGTGTCGCCAGATTTGACGGTGTAGTTGTCAGGGGCCTTAGGGCTCAGCTCGCTTAGCGGGATACCCGCTTGGGCGACCTGCTGGGCGGTGGCTTTTTGGGCCGGGGTGGTAACAAATTGCGCCCACACCAAAGGCGTGGCCGAGGCCAAAGCCATGCCCACAGAAAGCCCCAAACGGGCCGCGCGAGCGGCTGTAAGGGAGGAAATTGCCAAATTAGAAATGCGCTTCGTCATGAAAGCCTCTCGCCATAATTCTCATAAATCACAATCAATTCTCGATTTAACTTGTTGATTTGGCAAGGATAAATGCAAATTTTGTATCCCTACGTGAGCCTGCAGCCTGAAAATTAGCGAAAATACATCAGTTTTGTACTTTTGACCTGTTTTGACCATGACCGCTACCCAACCCGCAGCCAAGCTGCTGCCCATTTTGCGCTACCCCGACCCCCGCTTGCACACCGTAGCCAAGCCCGTGGCCGCTGTGGACGCACATATTAAGCAACTCATTCGCGACATGCTGCTGACCATGTACGACGCCAACGGCATTGGCCTGGCGGCCACGCAGGTCGACGTGCATGAACGCTTGGTGATCATTGATGTGAGCGAGGAGCGCGACGCGCCCATGGTGCTGATCAACCCGACCATTACTTGGCTCAGCCCCGAGACGCAAAAAGCCGACGAGGGCTGCCTGAGCGTGCCCGACATTTATGACGGCGTTGAGCGCAGCCTGCAGGTGAAAGTGACCGCGATGGATGCGGATGGTGTGAGCCGCGAGATCGAGGCCGACGGCCTGCTGGCGGTGTGCATTCAGCATGAGCTGGACCACTTGGTGGGCAAAGTGTTTGTCGAATACCTCAGCCCGCTCAAGCGCAACCGTATCAAAACCAAGCTGGACAAAGCCGCCAAGGACGCTAAAAGGCCCAATTAAGCTGCCGACCACGGCGGTTGGCGATGTACGTTGATACGCGATTGGCATGTGTATCTGCCATATTACGCAGGCTGTTTTTGGAAGTTTTTAGGGCAGTTTTCCGACGTGGATATTAGATAGTTTGCTATTAATAACATAGTAACCATGAAAATTATTTTTGCAGGCACACCCGAGTTTGCCAGCAGTGCGCTGGCGGCACTGCTGCGCGCGGGCCACAGCGCGGCGCTGGTGCTGACCCAGCCTGACCGGCCCGCTGGGCGCGGCATGAAGCTGCAGCAGTCGGCTGTCAAACAGCTGGCGCAGATCCAAGGCATCCCCGTCGCCCAGCCGCGCAGCCTGCGCTTAGATGGCAAATATCCGCAAGACGCGGCAGCCGCGCGCCAGGCCATCTTGGACGCCCAAGCTGATGTGATGGTGGTGGCGGCCTATGGCCTGATCTTGCCGCAGTGGGTATTAGACGCGATGCGGGGCAGCGCAGCACACGCGGTGGCAAGCGTGGGGGCATTAAGACTGGGCTGTTTGAACATTCACGCTTCGCTACTGCCCCGCTGGAGGGGCGCAGCGCCGATTCACCGCGCTATTGAAGCGGGCGACGCACAGACGGGCATCACCATCATGCAGATGGACGCGGGGCTGGACACGGGCGACATGCTGCTGACGCAGAAGCTGGCGATTCCTGCAGACGCCACGACCAGCAGCCTGCACGACACACTGGCCGCGCTGGGCGGGCGCAGCATTGTCAAAGCCCTCGAATTGGCAGAGCGCGGCGGCTGGGTGCCTACGCCGCAGCCCACCGAGGGCATTACCTATGCCCACAAAATCGACAAGATAGAGGCGCGCATCGACTGGGCGCAACCCGCCGCGCACATAGAGCGCAAGGTGCGCGCGCTCGAGCCGTTTCCGGGCTGCACGGCGCAAATACTGGGCGAGACGGTGAAAATCACGAAGTCCTATATTAATAGCAAACTATCTAATATCCACGTCGGAAAACCGCCTAAAAAAGGAACTATTTTGAGTATTCAAGATGGCGGTATCAGTGTGCAGTGTGGTGACGCTGCGCTAGACGTGTTGACGCTTACCGAGCTGCAGCGCGCGGGCGGCAAGCGGCTGGCAGCCAGCGAGTTTGTGCGCGGATTTGCACTGCAGGTGGGGCAACAGTTTGAATAACGACACAGCGGTGATGGGCAAGGACGTGCGCATCTGGCAGCACGCCAGCTTTGCCCTAGGCACGCGCGACATGCTGCCCGTGGCTCCGGGCATTGCGGCTTGGGGCATGATGACCGGCGTGGCGATGATGACGTCGGGCCTGAGCTTGATCGAAGCCTTGGCCATGACACTGACCGTGTTTGCGGGCAGCTCACAGCTGGCGTCGATGCCGCTGATCGTGGCGGGCGCGCCGATGTGGGTGATTTTGGCCACCGGTCTGTGCGTTAACCTGCGCTTTGTGGTGTTCAGCATGCACCTGCGGCCGTATGTCATGCACCAGCCGCTGTGGCGCAGGCTCGTTAGTGGTTACTTTACGGCAGACTTAAGTTACGTCATGTTTGTGAGGCACTTTGCGCATCCTGCAGCCAAAGACGATGGGGCATTAATACCCAGTCAAGAGGCTTATTTAGCCGGTAATTGTTTTGTCAACTGGGTGAGCTGGGTGGGCGCGAGCCTGCTGGGCATCGCGCTGGCCAATTTGATTCCGCAGCACTGGGGCCTGGGGTTTGCGGGCATCTTGGCGCTGGTGGGCGTGGCCTGTTCGCTGGCCAGCTCCAAGCTGCGTATTGTGTCGGCGGGTATCGCGGGCGCTGCGGCCGTGGCGGCGTTTGCGCTGCCGCTCAAGCTCAATATTCTGGTGGCTATTTGTGTGGCCGTGGTGGTGTGTTTGTCGCTTGAAAAGCTGCGGCCAGCCGCAGGTGCTAAGCAACCCGGAGACGCCGCATGACCATCAGCTTGTTTGAAGCCAACCTGCTGCACGGCGTGACCGACCTGTGGACGCTGGTCACCATCCTGGGCCTGGCCTGCGTCACTGTGCTGACCCGCTCGTTTTTCTTTATCTCCCAGCGCGACTGGAAGCTGCCGCACTGGGCCGAGCGCGGCCTGCAATACGCGCCACTGGCCGCCCTGGCCGCCGTCATCATTCCCGAAATAGTCATGAGCCAAGGCGCGCTGATCAGCACCCTCAAAGACGCCCGCTTGTACGGCGCAGCGGCGGGCATGGCGGTGTTTTACTGGCGCAAAAGCACGCTGGGCTGCATTGTGGGCGGCATGGCGGTGTATTTGCCGCTGCATATTGGGCTGGGCTGGTAGGCCAACGCCAGCAGCCTTTTTACCGCATGTGCTTAGCGCCCTTGCCCGTAATAGCCTGTGCAATCGACAGCGCCCGCCGCCCCGGCACAAGCGTAAAGTTTTCACCCGCAGTTAATGTACCGGGCGCGTCCACACTTAAATAAAACCCGCAGCGCTGGGTTTGCACCATCAGCTTGGATGCCAAGCTAAAGCCCATCACGGCGTTAAATTTAAAACACGGCTCGCGCGGCGC
>JANPDG010000034.1:0-5645 GCA_031431335.1 Polaromonas sp.
GCTACTTCAGCTACGCGGCTGTCCCCCGTGTTGGCCTAGGGCCAACAACTCCTCCTTGATGCCGCTACGCTGAAGTAGCACCGCCGGCCTGCTTAGTGAGCATGGTGTACTATGAGCCGTTGCGTGCCTGCCGGTTTTCCCTTCCAAGTGCCACGGCGGCGTACACAGCTCTGCAGCTATATTGCCTTGCCACAAAACATAAACAAGATCGCAGGCAAATTCAAAACGAACGGAATTCGCTTAAACGAGCAGAATTGAGTCAGCAGTCAGCAGTCAGCAGTCAGCAGTCAGCAGTCAGCAGTCAGCAGTCAGGGCGCGCATCTTGCGCAGCACGTTTTTGGAAGAAAATAGAGCACTTTTCCGACGTGGATATTCAATAGTTTGCTATAAATAGCATAGTATTTTTAAAACCTTAAATCCCGTTTAAAAGTCAGTTAACTATTCACCCTAAAAATCGTGTAAATTCAAATCCACTGCTACGATCTTTTGCAAATAATTTAACCCTGTATAAAAAGCGATGCATCAGCCCAAAACCCATACTCCAAGTCAGTTTGCAGAGACTGCCATGCCCAGCTTAAACCGCAGTAGCCAGATTCTGTTACAGGCTATGGAGCAGGTAACGGATTTGTTCCCGCAACTGATGTGGCAGCCGAGTCGACGTGAACACAGGCTTGCTGGTTTGTCTGGAGTTGTTATGCTTGTTCATTCATACAGTACGCTAGCTGAGAGCCATATTACAAGCGCATTTTAAGATTTTTTGCCTCCCATGTTAGGGAGACAAAAACCGTTGATGGGTGGACAGACGCCTGTCTCCCTATATTGAGTTAGGCCGCACAAGCGAAGCACTTTGCATGCAGAATGACCTTGAACCCCAAGCCGCCGCACTCGTAGGTCAGCTTGTCTTTGCGTTCGCGCGGCTCGACTTCATGCTGGCCCTCGCGCTCCGAAACCTCATACCGTCTACCGCACCGGATGACTTGAATCCGTTGATTGAGCGGCTAGGTTTCAAGGACAGACTCGATTCCCTGAGAGATCTAGTAGGCCGCTCGGCAGTGCTGAAACCAGCCGCGATCTCGCAGTTCGAAGCCTGGTACCCAGCTGCCGACCGCCTAAGAAGCACTCGAAACGCGTTTGTCCACGGGCGCTGGGGCATGCAGACTCGGGAGACAGTTTTCAACGCGTCAACGAAGGTCGGCAAGGCTCTGTCCGGCGAGGCTCGGAACTACACGCTCACTGAGCTTGAATCTGAAGCCCGTCAAGCGAAGCAGGTGCTGGATGTGTTCTACGAATGGCACAGCAGGCATGTGGTGGGTGCGGCCTAACCCCTCGCTCAAGCGGAGCGCCAACGGCAGGCCACCAGGCCCGGTCTGGCGGTACGCGGTACATTTTCGCCAGCCCGGGCCTGGCGTCCTGGCGTCCTGCCGTCGTCGCCCGCTTAGCTCGAACGTTGAGGCACATATGAAAGAGTCGCAGTTTGGGTTTGAGTATTCTTGGGCTGATTTTCAACCCGTGCGTGCTCTGGCGCTTATCGTTTTTGGGGCTCAGATTGTCGGTGGGCTAGTGGGTTTTGTGTACCCTCAATTTCCCGAGTGGTTTGAAAGCATGTGGTTTGGTGCGGCTATCTGTACCTTTCCTGCATTTGTTGTGGGACTTGCTGTGCAGGCTAGGCTTAAGCCGGGCAGTATCGCGGAAAACCGAATCATGGTCCGCCGCATGGGTCTCATAGCGCTTGCCTTGTCGGCATTCGCCTTGGCCATGCCGATCCTAGGGTTGGGCAAATGAGCGTTAACTTGTCGGCCTAGACAGTCAAGCAACATTAAGTTGCTACTACGCAGGGGCTGATTTGAGGGGAATTCGGGGATCATCTTGCCTAGAACATCTTTGGAGAAAAATAGAGCACTTTTCCGACGTGAATATTCAATAGTTCGCTACAAAATATATAGTAAACAGCGCGCCTTGAACCCACGAAACACTAACTAAAGCGCGTGTCTTAAAACTACCAAACAAGACAGGGAGAAGCGATGGGTGCGTGTCGATGCAAAAATGTGCAGCAAGGCGCGCGGAACCTAAGCACAGATAACTACTAACGCTATCCGCGCGTGTTTGCGGAACATTTATGCAGCGACATGACCCGTCGCCCGACCAAGGTGATCGCAGTACACAAGCATTGCCACGGGCTGCCAAAGACGCTAAGACCACAGGCCAACCGCGATAGCAGCACAAAAGCATTGCCACGGGCTATTAAAAATAGTACTATTCCGACGCAAATATTTAATAGTTTGCTATTAATAACAGAGCGTTCTAGCCATCCGACTGCACCAACAAAGCCCGAGCTGCATCGATAGCAAAGTAGGTCAGCACGCCGTCAGCGCCTGCGCGTTTGAAGGCCAGCAGGCTCTCCATCATCACGGCGTCGTGGTCTAGCCAGCCGTTGAGGGCGGCGGCTTTGAGCATGGCGTATTCGCCTGAGACTTGGTAGGCAAAGGTGGGCACCTTGAACTCGTCTTTTACCCGGCGCACGATGTCTAAATACGGCATGCCGGGCTTGACCATCACCATGTCGGCGCCCTCGGCAATGTCCAGCGCCACTTCGCGCAGCGCCTCGTCTGAGTTGCCGGGGTCCATTTGGTAGACCTTTTTGTTGGCTTTGCCTAGGTTGGTGGCGCTGCCTACTGCGTCGCGAAACGGGCCGTAAAACGCGCTGGCGTATTTGGCGCTGTAGGCCATGATGCGGGTGTGCACATGGCCATGCTGCTCCAGCGCTGCGCGAACAGCGCCAATGCGGCCGTCCATCATGTCACTCGGCGCCACAATGTCCACGCCCGCCTCGGCTTGCACCAAAGCTTGCTTGACCAGCAGCGCTACTGTGGCGTCGTTGATGATGTAGTTAGTGTCGTCTAGCAAACCGTCTTGGCCGTGCGAGGTGAACGGGTCGAGTGCCACATCGGTCATCACGCCCAGCTGGGGAAAGTGTTTTTTCAGTTCGCGCACGCAGCGCGGCACCAGGCCGGTGGGATTGAAGGCTTCTTGGCCATCGGGGGTTTTGAGCGAGGCGTCAATCACCGGGAACAGCGCCATGACCGGGATGCCCAGTTTCACGCATTCTTCGGCCACTGGCAGCAGCAGGTCAATGCTCAGGCGCTGCACGCCGGGCATGGACTTGACGTCTTGGCGCTGGTTCTGGCCGTCCAACACAAACACCGGGTAGATCAGGTCGTGCGGGGTGAGCGCGTGTTCGCGCACGAGGTTGCGGGTAAATGCGTCGCGGCGCAGACGGCGCGGACGGCTTGAGGGATAGGGCGCTTGGATCATGGCTAGATTGTGCCGCAAGCTGTGCCGCGCGCCCTGCGGCCAGAGTGCAGCGGGCCATGACTAGGGTTAACCTTCGGTTACTGCGATATAACTCAGTCACGCGCGGGACTCTATAACAACTGGTGATAACTGATAGCCGCTATTGACAATTTTCCGCCTTGAAAGATCTCAGCGGCTTTGCTACATTAGATTGTGAGTGGTTCGCCGCTTCCCGCTTTTCCTCCCTGAGCGGGCGCCTCAATGTGTGACAGCAAAACAGGCTTCCCGCCCCAGCTGATGCTGGGGCTTTTTTTTGCGTAGTCGGATCTTGTGGCATACACTTACCCGCATGCTCTGGATCAAAGCTTTTCACATCATATTCGTCACCAGCTGGTTTGCGGGGCTGTTCTATTTGCCGCGCATCTTTGTCAATCTGGCGCTGGTGCAGGCCGACCTGGCCAACAGTTCGCCCAATGAGCGTCTGCGTTTGCTGCTGATGGCGCGCAAGCTGCTGCGCTTTACCACTCTGCTGGCAGTGCCTGCGGTGGCGCTGGGCCTGTGGCTTTGGCTGGGTTATGGCATAGGCCGGGGCCCGGGCAATGGCTGGATGCATGCCAAACTGGTGGCGGTGGTACTGGCCTTGGGCTACCACCACGGCTGCGGCGTGCTGCTGCGCAAGTTTGAGCAGGACACCAATACCCGCAGCCATGTGTGGTACCGCTGGTTCAACGAAGTGCCAGTGCTGCTGCTCGCGGCAGCGGTGATCTTGGTGGTGGTCAAGCCGTTTTAAGCGGCGCAGTATGGCTTTGCCCTTTAGCCCATGTTAGAGCGTTTCAACACATCCAGCCCCTCACCTGACTCCACACGCGCGGGTACAGCGCGCCACCGCAGCGCGGCCACCATGCTGGCCGCGCTGTACACATTGCTGGTGCTGTACGCCAGCTTGTTCCCGTTTACCGACTGGCGCACCCAAGGCATAGGGCCGCTTGAGTTTTTGACTGCGCCGTGGCCGCGGTACTGGAGCCAGTTTGACGCTGCCATCAATTGGATGGGCTATGCCCCGCTGGGCTTTTTGCTGGCGCTGGCCTTGCTGCGCACTACCCTGACTGCGTGGCCCGTGCTGTGGGCGTTGCTGATCGCAAGCGCGCTGTCGCTATCGATGGAGGCACTGCAAACGTACCTGCCCCAGCGCGTGCCTGCCCTGTCTGACTGGCTGCTCAATATGCTGGGTACACTGTCGGGCGCGTGGCTGGCCAGCGCTTTAGAAAAACTGGGCGCAATGGACCACTGGAGCCGGTTTCGCAACCGCTGGTTTGCGCCACACGCGCGCAACAGGTTGGTGCTGCTGGCGACCTGGCCTGTGGCCCTGCTGTTTCCGTTGGCCGTACCGCTGGGCTTAGGCCAGGTGTACGAGCGGCTAGAGCTGGCGCTGACCGAGGCACTAGAGGGCACCCCGTTTTTAGAATGGCTGCCGGTGCGCAGCCTGGAGCTGCAGCCGATGGTGCCGCTGGGCGAGGTGCTGTGTGTGGCACTGGGTTTGTTGGTGCCGCTATTTTTGGCGTTTGCCACTGTGCCCCACTGGCCTAAACGCTTGGTGGCTTTGGTGCTGGTGTGCGCTGCATCTGTGACTGTGAGCAGCCTGTCCGCCGCTCTGAGTTACGGGCCTGAGAGCGCGTGGGCTTGGCTGGGGCCGCAAGTGATGACGGGCTTGGCCCTTGGGTTGGTGGTGGCCTTAGTCTGCAGCGGCCTGGGCCAACGGGCCTGTATGGCGCTGTTGCTAGTAGCCTTGGTGTGGCAGCTCAGCTTGGTTAACCTGGCTCCTAGCACGCCGTATTTTGCGCAAACTCTGCAAGACTGGGAGCAGGGCCGTTTTATACGCTTTAACGGTCTGGCGCAGTGGGTCGGCTGGATCTGGCCTTATGCGGCGCTGTGGACGGTACTGGTGTCGCTGTCCAAGCCCACCATCCATCCCGACCATGGCACCGCGTTTTAAATACCCTGTGCCCACTGCGTACAACCGGCACCGTTAAAATCAATGCATGACACACTGCCCGCAACCCGCGTATTTTGAGCGGCATATTTTCTTTTGTACCAACCAACGCGCAGACGGCCGCCCCTCCTGTGGCGACCACCATTCTGAGCTGGCCGCTAAGCATTGCAAAAGCGCTGTCAAAGCCGCTGGGCTCAATGGCCCAGGCAAGGTGCGGGTCAACCAAGCTGGCTGCCTTGACCGCTGCGCCGGCGGGCCAGTGTGTGTGGTCTACCCTGAGGGCGTGTGGTACAGTTTTGTCGATATGCACGACATTGACGAGATCGTCGACTCGCACCTGAAAAACGGTGTGGTGGTAGAGCGC
>JANPDG010000035.1:0-12559 GCA_031431335.1 Polaromonas sp.
TCGGCAAGCAAGGTGTGCAGGTGCTGCGTGAGGAAGAAGACGCTTTTGTAGTTGGTGGCAAACACGGTGTCTAAATCATCTTCGGTCACGCGGTCGAAGGTGGCGATGCGCAGAGTGCCTGCGTTGTTTACCAGAATATCAAAGTTCTCGCGGCCCCAAGCGGCTAGCTGCGCTTTTACTGTGGCCACAAAAGCGGGCAAGCCTGCCGTGCCGGTGAGGTTGACTTGAATTGCCGCAGCGCGCACGCCAGCCGCTTGCAGATCTTTCACGGTTTGCGCGGCAGACTCGTGCTGCTCGCGGAAGGTGATGATCACATCAGCGCCTTTGGCAACGAGGCTCAGAGCAGTTTCGCGGCCAATGTTGCGGTTGCCGCCAGTGATAAGGGCGATTTTGCCTTGGAGGGTTTTGTGGGCTGTTGTCATGATGGAAGCTCCTAGAAATAAATGATGAAAGAAAAATAGCGTGCTGGTGGCGAGCGCCACCAGCGAGGTGGGGTTAACGTGTCAAGTAGCCGCCATTGATCCAATGCGTTTGGCCAGTGACCCACTGCGACTCGGGCGCCGCCAAGAAAGTGACGAGCGGGGTGATGTCACTTTCTTTGCCCAAGCGACCTGCGACAGACAAGCTGGCAGCAAAGCGTGTGGACTCAGGTGTTTCGGCGGCTGAGAAGAAAGTGTTGTCTAGCGGGCCAGGGGCGATCACATTGATGGTGATACCTTTGCGGCCTACTTCTTTGGCCACCATGCGGCAGAATTCTTCAGCAGGCGCTTTGGTGCCCGCATAAAGCGCGTAGCCAGGCGCAGCGCCTGCGGTGAGCGAGGTGCCAATGTGGATCAAGCGGCCGTTGTAGGCCAAGCGTGCAGCGCTTTGCTGGAACACATGGAACAGCGATTTCACATTGGCGCGCTCGCTGCGCACGTAGTCTTCCTCGGTCATTTGCGCCATGGGTTTCTTGACGATGTAGCCCACGGTGTTGACCACGATATCAATCTTGCCGAAATTACTTTGCGCGGCATCAAATGCTGCTTTTGATGTGGCGCTATCTCCCATATCACCCACCACGCTTACCGCGCGCACGCCTTGAGCGCGCACGAGGCGCAGCGTCTCTTCGTTTTGATCGCGGGTCTCAACGCGGTGGAAATGCAGCACTAGGTCAGCGCCCATGCCAGCCAAAGCCACGGCATAGGCGCGGCCCTGGTTGTTGCGAGCGCCGGTGACGATCGCTGCCTTGCCGCGTAAGGGCTTGGCAGTTACTGCTGAACCAGTAGCGCCAGCGGTTTGGGCCTGTGCTGCGCCTGCAGCCATCAAACCAGCCAGGCCGGCGATGCCGCCCAGTAAATTGCGGCGCGCTGCGACGTTACTGTGCATCTCTGTGAGTTTCGTATCGTTCATGGTGAGCTCCAAAAAAAGTTAAGGGTTGAACAGACTGACTCGGCTGCTTTTGCTGTTGCTGTTGCATTCGCTGTTGCTACCGTGAGATGAACTGTATTTATTCTCGTGAAATAGATAAATAGACTAATTATGAAATGATTATTCGTAAATTGCGTAAAATAAGCCCATGGACAAACTTCGTGCTATGCACACCTTTTCTCTCGTGGCTGAGCTGGGCAGCTTTACTAAGGCGGCGCATGCGCTGCAATTGCCCAATGCCTCAGTCTCCACACTGGTGGCCCAGCTCGAGACGCATCTGCAAACCAAGTTGCTAGCCCGCACCACGCGCCGCCTCTCACTCACCAACGATGGCGCGGCTTATTTAGAGCGGGTGCAAAGGCTCTTGGGCGATGTCGACGAACTCGAAGCCCAGCTGCGCGGCGCGCAAACGCGCCCGCGCGGGCGGCTGCGCATTGATGTGCCCGCAGCGGCTGGCCGCCATGTGATTGCGCCTGCCCTGCCCGAGTTTTTAGCTAAGTACCCGGAGATCAGCATCGAGATGGGCAGCAGCGATCGCCCGGTGGATTTGGTGGTGGAAGGGGTGGATTGCGTGATTCGCGGTGGTGCGCTGCACGATGAGCTGCTGGTGGCGCGCAAGCTGGGCGCGTTTGAAGTGATCACCTTGGCTGCGCCGAGTTATTTGAAGGCGCACGGTACGCCGAATTCGCCTGATGATTTAACGGGGCCAACGTCACAGCATTTGGCCGTGAATTTTTTCAGCGCCAAAACGGGCCGCGTATTCCCCTTTGATTTTGAAGATAAAAAAAGCCGCGCGCTCAGCCTGCCCCTGCCACACAAAGCTGCGGCCAATGATGCCGATACGCATGTGGCGCTCGCAGTGGCAGGCCTCGGCCTGGCGCAGTTACCGCGCACGCGCATGGTGGCGCAGCTCATGCAAAGCGGCGCGCTAGTGCAAGTGCTCAAACCTTGGAGTGCTGGCGAGCTGCCGCTGTATGTGATGTACCCGCGCAATCGACACTTGAGCACACGGCTGCGCGTGTTTGTGGATTGGGTGGTGGCGCTGTATGCAAAAGAATTTGCATAGGGATCAGTAGCGCATGGCTCAAAGGTCATAACTAGGTAATGGCGGGCCTGACCTATGGTACCGCGCCTGATCTCTAGGTTGTTTTTACAGCCGCATAACTGCCGCGTATCCCGTCATCTCTAAATACCCGCGTCCTACATGTTTGCCGTTGCTGTCAAACAGATCGCTCAAACCTTCCCAGTAGATTGTGCCGGTGGTGTTGCGGCTGTCTAGTTCTTGGTTGGGGATGATGGCGCGGACGGTGTAGTGGTCGGCGGGTGTGCGTACCAGCCATTCGATGGGGTATTTGGCGCCGGTGAGGGGGCTGGTCCAGCCTTTGAGGGCTTGAAACTGTACTTCGCGCGGCTTGGCGATAAAGGTTTGCAGTCCGCTGCTGCTGCTGGCGCGAAACGAGCCGCCTGTCCACAGGCTGCTGCCATCTTTGCGGCGCAACTGAAACGCAGTCAGGGCGCTGCCGTCAAACAGGTTCATGCCGATCCAGTCCCAGCCTACGGCTTCGGGGTGGAGCAGCTCTTGGCTCCACTCGTGGTCTAGCCACGCAGTGCCTGTGACGGCCAAGCGCTGGCCTTGCAGCGTGATGCTGCCACTGGCGGCGAGCTGGGGCAGGCTGTAGTAGTAGCTGGCCTGTTTGTCTTCGGGGCCTTTGCGCGACAGGCCGTTGTTGCCTTGGAGCAAGATGGGTTGCGTCTGAGCAAAGTTGAGATCGATAGTGAAGTCTTTGGCGGCAATGCGCGCTTCGTAATGCGTGGCTAGTTGCGCGGCTAGTTGCGCGGCTGCTGGCGCGGTGCGGCTAGCGGATGGAGCAGAGGCATCGGTAGCCGCAGGTGTAGACGTGAGATCAGCCCTGGGCAGGGTGCGTTTGAGGCTCCAGCGGCCTAGCTTGATGTCGGTATCCAGCGTGCTGGCCTGCGCAATGCCAAAGCCCTCGCGCGCGATGCGCTGGTCGTGCCAGAGCTTCTTTCCCTGCACATCGGTGATGGCGCAGTGGGCAAATAGCAGCTGCTTGGCGGCAAACTTGGACTGCATTTTTTGCGTGGCTTGGACCCGCGATCTGAAAAATGTGACTTGAAAACCCCACTCTCTACCTGCTGCGTTTTTGGTATAGCCAGTGACGTACCACCACTCGGTGCGAAAGTCGGGGTGCGCGCCATAGTCACGCGGAAAGGCAAGCGTGCGCTCAGGCAAGGCGTGGGCATTGGGCGCTGCGCTGCCTAGCAAGGCTAAGCCTGCGCTTTGCAGGATGCGGCGCTTCGACAGGCTCAGCGCGAACGGACTTGGTGCAACAACAGGCCTGTTCATTACCAGTCCTCCTTCACCGCCAGCACGGCGTCTTGGCCTGCAGCGGCGCGCCCTGCGAGCCATGCGGTGACGGTGCCAGCCACTACCACTGCGGCGCACAGCAGAGCCAAGCGCAGCCAAGGCACAGTCATGTCCATGGTCCAGTGGAAGCTTTGGGGGTTGACCACATGCACCAGCACGCCAGACACCACCAAGCCCAGCGCGCAGCCTGCGAGCGAACCAATGGCGGTCCAAGCCGCGCCTTCCAAGGCGACCACCTGCAAAATTTGTTTGCGCGTTAGGCCCAAATGCGCCAGCAGGCCAAACTCTTTGCGCCGCACCAGCACCTGTGCGCTAAAACTCGCCGCCACGCCAAACAGGCCAATCGCAATCGCCACCGCCTGCAGCCAGTACGTCACCGCAAAGCTGCGGTCGAATATTTGCAGTGAGATCGTGCGGATCTGTTCGGCACTAGAAAACTCCACCAGCTTGCTGACGGCAGCGTTGGGTTGGGCAGTTTGCCCTGCAGGCGCGTTGGCGGCAAACTGCGTGCTCACATAGTCGCGCACGCTGCGCTCTATCGCTTTGCTGTCCGCGCCGCTTTGCGGCCACAGCGCCACATCGTTGACCTTGGCGTCGCCGGTGATGCGCACATAGTCGCGCTGGTCAATGGCGATAGCGCCAAACTGCCGCGCATAGTCACGCCACACACCGGCAATGTAAAAATTGCTTTTGGCATTTGGTTTAATGTCTGAATTCAATCCTAAATTAATAGCAGACTTGTCAATATCCACGTCGGAAAACTTTAATATATTTAACGTAAATGATTTACCCAACTGCGCAGCATACAGGTCAACTACCGCCTCGCTCACATACAGCGCCACAGCGCCTGCGGGTACGCCAGCAGCGGGCGGCACGGGGCCTTTGACCAAGGGCAGGTCTTGGGCAGGGCGGGCCAGGTCGCGCGCTACCAGCATCACGCTGGGCTGTGCAGCATCGAGCTGCAGCTGCACGGTGCGAAGGCCGCTCACGCGCTCTACGCCGGGCAGCGCGCCAATGGCTTGCACCTGCGCAGCGGAAAAATTGATCACTTGGCCTGCGGCACTGCTGCCCGCCGTGCGCACATACAGCGGTGCGGGCAGCACCACGTCGAGCCACTGCATCACCGAGGTGCGAAAGCTGGCCACCATCACCGTGAGCGCCACGGCCAGGCTCAGTGCCGCCACCACACCGCTCACCGCTACTGCGGCTGTCTCGCGCACACGGCGCGCGCGCTCTATGGCCAGCAGGGGCAGCGCGCGGGTGGCCACCCAGGGCGCAATGCGGTCATACGCCAGCGCTACCACAGGCGGCAGCAGACCAATGCCGCCCACCAGCAGTGCGCCAATGGCCAGATACGCGCCCAGCGGGATCCCCCAGACTGCGGGCGTCCACATCAATACCGCACCTGTTGCCACCAACAATAGTGCTATCAGCGCACCCTTGCCGCGCTGCCCTGCAGCGCCCAAGCCCTTGAGCGTTTGCGCCAGCGGCAGCGCCTGCGCTGCGCGCGCAGGCCACCACGCCCCCACCAACGCCGCCGCCATACCCAGCGCGCCATACACCGTGGCTGCCAGCGCGCTCCACTGTAGCGAAGGCGTTACACCTGCAAAATAGCCGCCGCCCAAGTCACCGCCTAACAGCCGCATGGCCAGCGCAGCCAGAGCCGTGCCCAGCGCAACACCCAACGCACTGCCCACCACGCCCAGCACCGCAGCTTCTGCCAGCACCAGCTGCAAGCGCTGGTGCGCTGTGAGCCCCAGCACGCCCAGCAGCGCCATTTGCTGCGCCCGTTTGGCTACGCTAAGCGACAGCACCGAAAAAACTAAAAACGCGCCCGTGAACAGCGCCACCAGCGCCAGCACCGTCATGTTCACGCGGTAAGCGCGCGACAGGTTGCTCACGCGCTGCTCAGCGTCGCCAGGCACCTGCGCCTGCACATAGGCGGGCAGGGCCAAAGAGCGCAGTACGGCGGCAGAGTCTGCGCCCGCAGTCAAGCGAATGTCGATACGGGTGATCTGCCCTTGCAGGCCAAACAAATCTTGTGCAGCGCCCATGTCCATCACCGCCAGCGCGCCGCCACCTGCGGCCACGGTACCGGCCACTTCGACAGGCGCAGTTTGCAGCCCGGTGATGATGTCGATGCGGTTATTTTTAGCCAACGCATTGGCTGCTGCATTTAAAAATACCGTGTTGGCTGCAAACAGTGCGAACCTGTCGTTATCGCCTTGCGCTGTATTCGCGGTGCTTGATCGGGGCACTGGCATAAGCGCAGGCGACAGGCTGGCTGCTACCAGGGCGTCCAGCCCCAGCACTTTGATATTGCGCTTCTCGCCTGCAGCATCCAGCACATAGGTGCTCAGTTCTAGCACGGGGCTGGCCACGTCCACACCGGGGTGCTGGGCTACCCGCGCGTAAAGGGCCTCGTCCAAATTGCCACTGCCAGAGCGCAGCTCAAGGTCAGGCTGCCCGTTGACCGAGCGCACCGCGCTAGAAAATTCACTTAAAGCACTGGCGTTGATCAAATGCACCGCAAACGCCAGCGCCACCCCCAGCATGATGGCCACCACCGCTGCTGCGCTGCGCCACGGATGGTGGCGCACCTCTTGCCATGAGAAGGTGCGAAGCAGTGAGGGCAACATGGCAGACATGGCTTGCTATTTAGGAGCCAGAGCGCGGGGACAAAGTGAGCGTATCGTTACTGCCCATAATGTTGAACATGCTTAATAACTTCGTTAAATGTGTCTGCAGCTTAGGGTTTGATTTACGCGGCGATGCCATCTGCCGTTAAATGCAGCACGCGGTCGGCGCGTGCGGCGGCGGCTTCTGAGTGGGTGACCAGCACCATCGAGGCGCCGTGTTCGCGGGTTTGCGCTATCAGTGTGTCTATGACTTTGGCTGCTGTGGTGGTGTCCAGGTTGCCAGTGGGCTCGTCGGCCAGTACCAGTGCAGGGCGGTGTATCAGCGCTCTGGCAATGGCCACGCGCTGCAGCTGCCCACCTGAGAGCTGCTGCGGCAGGCGTGCGCCCAAGTCTTGCAAGCCTACGGCTGCGAGCATGTGCGCTACGCGCTCGTGAATTAAGGCTTTGGGCTGGCCCAGCAGCATCAGCGGCAGGCCCACGTTTTGCGCTACGTCTAAATGCGGTAGCACATGAAAGGCCTGAAATACAAAGCCTACAGCGCGCCTGCGCCACACTGCAAGCTGCTCGGCGTTCATTGCGCCTAGCGCAGCATCGCCCACATGCACGCTGCCTGCGTCCCAGCTGTCTAGCCCGGCCATGCAGTTGAGCAAAGTGGACTTGCCTACGCCCGACTCGCCCACGATGGCGACAAACTCGCCTGCCTGCACCTGCATGCTGACGTTGGCAAACACAGCGGTGTGGCCATAGCGTTTGGTGAGCGATTCGATTTTTAAAGTCATAGGGCGGCAGCTAGAGCCATGACTGTACCAAGGCCAGCACCGCCTGGTCTGCGTGGGGTTGATCACACGGCACGATATGGCGCTGCGCCATGCTGCGCAGCCAGGTGATTTGGCGCTTGGCTAACTGGCGTGTGGCGGCCACACAGCGCGCGTGCAGCTCATTTTCTGCAAACTGGCCGTCCAACATTTCCCACGTTTGGCGGTAGCCTACGCAGCGCATGGACGGCAGGTCGGTGTGCAGGTCGCCGCGTGCGCGCAGTGCTGTGACTTCTGTGAGCAGGCCGCCTTGCAGCATGGCGTCAAAACGCTGCGCAATGCGCTGGTGCAGCCAAGCGCGGTCAGTGGGCTCTAGGCTAATGAGCGGCGCAATTGGCGAGATTTTTACTATACTATTAATAGCTAACTTATTAATATCTACGTCGGAAAACTGCTTATTTTCTTCACTAAAATTGTTTGATTGACGATGGAAACTCGACAAAGGCGTGCCGCTCGATCGGTACACTTCCAGTGCGCGCTGTATGCGCTGCGAATCATTCGGGCTCAGGCGCGCTGCGGTGATGGCGTCGACCGTGGCCAGCGCGGCGTGCATGGCAGGCCAGCCCAGCGCCGCCGCCTCGGCGTCAATCTGCGCGCGCACGGCCAAGTTGGCCGCTGGCATCTCATCTAGGCCATTGAGCAGCGCTTTGAAATACAGCATGGTGCCGCCCACCAGCAGCGGCAGCGCGCCGCGTGCTTGAATCTGGGCAATCAATGGTGTGGCATCGGCTACAAACTGCGCTGCACTGTAGCGCGCATTGGGGTCGATGATGTCAATCAAATGGTGCGGCACCTGCGCCTGCTCTTGCAGCGTGGGCTTGGCAGTGCCAATGTCCATGCCTTGGTAAACCAGCGCCGAGTCGACACTGATGATTTCGACCTTCACATGCTGCGCTATCAATAGCGACGCCGCGCTCTTGCCGCTGGCTGTGGGGCCGGCGAGGCAAATATAGGGCGGCTTGTGGGGGGGCGACATGACCGTCATGGCCGTATTAATGCGCAGGTTGTTGTCCATACCGCTGCACCAGCACCCAAGCAGTCAGCACAATCCACACCGCCCAAAACGCCACGCCATAGGCCAGTGGGCGGACGGTGCCGTCCATGTGGGTGCCCAAATAGGCACCCACGCCAAACGCCACCACCATCATCACAAAGCCTGACATGGCAGATGCCGCCCCCGCCGCCTGCGGAAAAGGCCCCACTGCGCCGGACTGTCCACACGACTGGTGCACGCCATGCCCCAACATGAAAATACAAAACGGCACCAAGATAGCTGCCGTGCTGTACACGCCCATGTAAGCCAAGCCCGCCAACAGCGCCCCCGCCACCGCCGTAAACCACCCACCCAGCCACACCGTGCGCAGCACACCGAAGCGCACCAGCAAGCGGCGGCACATGAACGTGCCCGTGATGTAACTTAGCGACATGATAGACATCACCAGCCCATACTGCGTTTTGCTCAAACCCAGCACCTTGATAAACACAAACGACGAAGTGGCCAAAAACGTGAACAGCCCAGCATACGACGTGACACACAGCAGGGCATAGGCCCAAAAGGTAGGGTGCCGCACAATCGTGGCCCACGTGTGCAGCAAGGTAGTCGGTTGCAGCGCCTGCAGGTTGCGCGACTTGATCGTCTCTTCAAATTTAAAGCATGCCAGAGCCAATGTCACCACGCCAAAGACAGATAGCGTTGCCATGGCTGCGCGCCACGTTAACCAGTCGGTCAGCAGCCCGCCCAACGGCCCGCTCAGACAAGCAATCACGCCCAAGCCCGACAAACCCTTGCTCATCACACGCGCGCCGTCTGCAGGCGCATACAGGTCACGCGTCATGGCGCGTGCACACATGACTCCGGCACCCATCGCTGCGCCCTGCAACACGCGCCACGCAATCAACTGCTCCATGCTGGTCACAAACACGCTGCCCAGCGCTGCAACCGCATAGGCCGCCAGTCCCGCAATCAAAATAGGCCGCCTGCCAAACCGGTCCGACAGCGGCCCCCATACCAGCTGGGACAGACCAAACGCCAACAGCAGCGCCGTCAGCGTCAGTTGCGCCTGCCCCATGCTCGCCCCAAACCCTTCGGTAATGGCCGGCAAAGCGGGTAAATACAGGTCGGTAGTGATGGGCTGCAGGCCCAAGAGGAGGCTTAAGAAGAGGACGACGAGATTGGGTTGCATGTGTCTGCTAAGGGTAGCAGATTTGGGGTGTTGTCTTGGTTGGTTTGTGACCCGCATTGCATTGCATTGCCACGGGCTGTTAAAGAACCCATATCGTCAAACACACTTTTGGAAGAAAAAAGACCTGATTATGTACTTGCCTCAGATATCGCTACCGATCTCGGATCGGGATCGGAAACAAACTCCTAGAATTCGTATCGCGAAGCTCGGTTTGAATTTCTAGGTAGTCTGAGGCAAGTAACTAATCAGGAAAAAAGAGCACTTTTCCGACGCAGATATTCAATAGTTAGCTATTGAATAAATAGCATTTAATTGCTGGCCACAGCCTGCCGCTGCGACTTGATGCCAAACATTTCGGTCAGTGCCACTTGGTAGGCCGCTTGGCCTACTGCGTTGGTGCTGTGGTGTGAGCCGCCTTCCACCAATACGAAACGCTTGGGCTCTGCTGCGGCGTCAAACAACTGGCGGCCGAGGGTGGGTTTGATGAGCGTGTCGTTGCTGCCATGCACGACAAGAAGCGGCGATCCGATGGTGGCTACTTTTTTGATCGACTCAAAGCGCTGCGTGATCAGGCCGCCCACGGGTAGCCAGCCCCAGCGCATGGTGGATGCGACATCGGGAATAGAGGTGAAGGTGCCTTCGACGATGGTGCCAGCTTCGTCCTGCACGCTGCTGGCCAGCTCGATGGCAATAGCGCCGCCCAGTGAATGCCCAAAGATGTAACGCGGCTTGTTGGGGTAGGCCGTAGCCATCCATTGCCAAGCGGCTTTGGCGTCTTCGTAGGCCATCTTCTCATGAGGCGTCTCAGCCGATGTTTTGCCAAAGCCTCGGTAGTCCACGGCCACCACAGTAAAGCCAAGCTCTTGCATGCGCTGGATGCGGTAGGCGCTGCCCGCCACGCTCCAGCGTGCGCCGTGCAAAAACAACAGCACAGGTGCATCCGCGCGCTGGGCTGGGTGCACCAGGGCGTGTAGCTTGACGGGCTGGTTTGTGATTTGGGATGGGTAGTCAATCCACACATCTTGCATGCTGCTGGCCACAGTGGCGCTGTCACCCCAGCTGCGGTCTGAGGGGTTAAAAATCCACTGGCCTTGCCGGGTGTCCAGCGCTGCGCATCCCATCAGCAGGCTCGCGCTAAGCACTGCAGCGCCCACAAAGCGCACGGACATGAGGCGCTTGGATATCAAGCGCCCAAAAGACTCAAGCGAAGCGTGTGGTGTAGCCATGCGATAAAGGTATGGAGTTAAATAAAGCCAATTGCAGCTATAACAGCGCAATCTAAAAGGTTAAACCACCTCAGACGGGCTTATTGTGCCGTGGTTCCCTTAAAGTCGTATGATGAACATTAAAACATTCTGTATTCGCCACTTTAGAGCCACTGGCCTAGCCCTAGGGGCCGCCGCGCTGCTGACTGCCTGTAATCCTACCGTGCCTGCCAACGCGCCGCCCACGGTGGCCAGTGTAGACGTGGCGCGCTATGTGGGCACCTGGGCGCAGCAAGGCATGGTGCCCAATAAGTTTCAAAAATCGTGCGCCAGTAACACCCGCGCTACGTATGCCAAAGACGGCGATGGTCTGAGCGTGCTCAACCAATGTGTGGATGCAGACGGCAAGCCTGTAGAGGCCAAAGGCGTGGCCAAGATCGTAGAGGGCAGTAACAACGCCAAACTCAAAGTGAGCTTTTTTCGCCCGTTTTATGGTGATTACTGGGTGCTAGCGCTCGACCCCGACTACCAATGGGTGCTGGTGGGCGACCCCACACGCGAATACGGCTGGGTGCTGTCGCGCGCAGCCAAGCTGGACGACGCAACATACAGCACTATTTTGGACAAAGCTGCGGCTCTGGGCTACGACAAAGGGCGGTTTGTGCGCAGTGTCAACACGCCTTGATGTACCGCCTTGATACGCCGCCTTAATGTGCAGCCTAAATGTGCAGCCTGAGTTTGGCTACAGCACCAGCTCAAAAAAGTCTGTCGCCAGCGTAGGGCCGGTGTAATAGGGCGGTATCCGCGTAAATCCCGTCCGCAGATAAATCCCCTGTGCAGCCACAGTTTGCGGCACAGTGTCCAGCACCAAGCGGCTATAGCCTAGCTGGCGCGCTTTGGCTACCACGGTGGCCATCAGCTTGTCGCCCAACTGCTGCCCCCGAAACGCAGGCTGCACATACAAACGCTTCACCTCAGCAGTCGCTGGGTCCAGGTGTTTAAACCCTATGCAGCCAATCAACGTGTCAGCGCTTTGCGCCACCCACAGCAAGCCTTTGGGCAGGCTGTATTGCGCGTCAATCTGCGCCATCTCAGCGTCAAAATTTTGAAAACTCATGTCAATATGGAGCCAAGCCGCGTATTCGCGGATCAGCGCAACCAGCTGCGCTTGGTCAGACGGAAACTGCGCTTCGCGTATGTGCATAAAACTATGCTGCTGTTATTTGCAATGGCTTAATGCATTGCTAATGCGCTGGCAGAATTTGGTAAAAATTGTGCTGCTGACTTTTTCGCTTCGGTAGAGCGAAAGCATTTGAAATTTACATTGAGGCGCGCAGGTGCCAATCAGCGCCACTTTGAGCTGGCGCTGGATGGGCTGCCACATGACAAGCCTGTCTACCCACCAAGGAGAGCCTAGAGTCGTGATGGCCAATGCGACGCGCAGCTTGGTTAGCCGAGGTTGGATGGCACCCAGACCCACCGCATGGTCGTAGGCAACGCCTGGTGCCCAAACTCGGTCAAACCAACCTTTGAGAATTGCAGGCAAACCGAACCACCAGGTTGGAAATACCAATATAAGCGCCTCGGCTTCGATGAGCTGCGCGATTTCAGCCTCAAGACGGCCTGTGTCAAACTGCGCACCATAGTAACTAGCGCGCTCTTGCGATGTGAGCGCGGGTGCAAACGATTGATCGTACAAATGCGCTATTTGCACTGTATGGCCCGCGCTGCGCAGGCTGTCGATAGCGTGGGTTGCCAGTGCGTTACACAGACTATCTTTTAGTGGATGGGCAACGAGAACGAGGCACTTCATGGGCTTTCACCGTCCACGCAAAAACAGCGCGTCCAGCTCTTTCACGCTGACTTGCCGCCAGGTGGGCCGGCCGTGGTTGCACTGGTCGCTTCGCTCGGTCTCTTCCAT
>JANPDG010000036.1:0-14514 GCA_031431335.1 Polaromonas sp.
GCCTCGAACACGGCAGTAGGGCATCTCATTTTAGAAAATTCACTATGAAAACTATCAAGGTCGCCTTAGCAGGTGCTGGTGCGTTTGGCATCAAGCATTTAGATGGGATTCAAAATATCGACGGCGTAGAAGTGATCTCGCTGATCAGCCGCGATTTAGAAAAAACCAAAAAAATCGCTGCCAAATATGGCATCTCCCATGTCACCACAGAGCTGGTTGACAGCTTGGGGCTCAAAGAGGTGGATGCTGTGATCTTGTGCACGCCTACGCAAATGCACGCTGCCCAAGCTATTGCGTGCATGAAGGCAGGTAAGCATGTGCAAGTTGAGATTCCTTTGGCTGACAGCTACGCGGATGCACAGACCGTGGTGGCCATGCAAAAGCAAACAGGCTTGGTAGCGATGTGTGGACATACACGCCGCTTTAACCCCAGTCACCAGTATGTCCACAAACAAATCGAAGCTGGCAAATTCAACTTGCAGCAAATGGATGTACAAACTTACTTTTTTCGCCGCACCAATATGAATGCTCTGGGCCAAGCCCGCAGCTGGACAGACCATCTGCTGTGGCATCACGCGGCCCATACGGTAGATTTGTTTGCCTACCAGTGCGGCAGCCCAGTGGTCAAAGCAAACGCTGTACAAGGCCCTATCCATCCCGTCCTTGGCATTGCCATGGACATGAGCATTCAGCTCAAAGCGGCCAATGGAGCGATTTGCACGCTGTCTTTAAGCTTTAACAACGATGGTCCGCTCGGCACTTACTTTCGCTATATTGGCGATACAGCAACCTATCTGGCGCGGTATGACGATTTGTTCAGTGGCAATGACGAAAAAATTGACGTGGGCCAAGTCGACATGTCTATAAACGGCATTGAGCTACAAGACCGAGAGTTTTTCGCTGCTATTCGTGATGGCCGTGAGCCTAACAGCAGTGTGGCCAAGGTACTGGCCTGCTACCAAGTGCTGCACGATCTAGAAGTGCAGCTGGCTTAATCTGTGGGGCTGTTACTCACGCAGCCTAGCCTTTGAGCCCACCCTGCGTGAGCCCACCCACCACACGGTCTTGAAACACCGCAATCAACACTGCAATCGGCACTATAGCGACGATCAATGCGGCGCTAATGATGGGCCAGGGAAATGAAAATTCGCCTTGGTACAGTGCAATACCTACTGGCACTGTGCGCATACTCGCACTAGAGTTGAGCGACAAAGCAAGCAGGAACTCGTCCCATGAATTCACAAAAGCCAAAATACCTGCTGTGAAGACACCCGGTGCACTGAGTGGAACGATCACGCGCCACAAGGTGCCTATGCGCGTGCAACCGTCAAGCATGGCTGCGTTTTCTAAGTCTTTGGGGATGCTTTGAAAGAAGCTGACCAAGACCAGTGTGCACACCGGCAGATTCATCACCATATACGGCAAAACCAATGCGGTGTAGGTGTTGAGTAAATTCAAAGCCCGCATGATTTCGAACAAGGGCACTAGCAAAGTCACCATCGGGAACATGCTGCTGGCCACAATGGCGGTCAATATCAGTTGCCTGTTGCGCAGCTGTAGCCTAGCAATGGCATAGGCTGCTAGCGAAGAAACTAGCAATGAGGCAATGGTTGCCAACACCGCAACCACTATGCTGTTGCCCAAATATTTCAGCAGCGGTTGATCTGTGAACGCTTGCACATAATTTTGCAGAGTGATATTCGCAGGCCAGTAAGTGATCGGCTTTTGCACCAACTCAGTCTCTTGTTTGAGCGAGGTGAGCAATATCCATACCGCAGGAAAGAATCCATTGATCACAATGCTGGCTGCCGCGATCCATCGCAAGCTGGCAGGGGTCCATAAACGGCTAAGAGAGTTCACAAAAGTACAGTCGTTAATTGGCAGTGCTGCCCACACGCTTAAGGTAGATCGATGTGACGATCAGGGACAAGACAAACATGCAAACAGCTTGCGTGGAGCCATAACCTACATCCAGATAGTCAATGGTCGTCTTATGGATCAGCATAGCCAATGTTTCAGTCGCGTTACCGGGGCCACCCTTGGTCATCGTGTAGGGGATATCAAAGGTTTGCAAGGCTGCAATGGTGCGAAATATCAAAGCCACAATGATGCTGGGCATCAGCATGGGGATAGTGATGTGCCAAAACTGAGTCCACCGCGATGCGCCATCAATCTCGGCAGCTTCATACAGAGACTTTGGAATCATCTGTAAACCTGCCAGCAAAATCAGTGCGACAAACGAACTGGTTTTCCAAACGATAGTGATGCATATGGCAGTGAACGCCCATGCGGGACGTAAAAGCCACATCGTTTGCTCGTTGGCGACATACTCGGACATCCTGATGCGCCTGATGACATCGTTGACCACGCCATACTCAGTATGAAAAAACCAAGCGAAGATGAGACCTGCAAAACTCAGCGGCAGAGCCCAAGGCAGCAAGAGCGACAGGCGAACGAGCCATTTGCGTTTGAACGGCAGATTGGCCAGCAGGGCCATGCCCATGCCCATGACCAATGCTCCGGGCACGGTAATCAGGGTAATCAACACCGTATTGCTTAAAGCGTTCCAGAACTGCTTGTCTTTGAATACTTCATAGTAATTGGCCAGGCCTGTAAATTTGATCTCGCCCACGCCACCGCTCAGGCGCAGATCAAAGAAGCTGTTGTAGATCAGCTTGCCTACAGGGTAAGCGACGATTAAAGCCAGTAACAAAAACGCTGGTGCTAAAAGAATTAGCGCCAGCGTTTTTTCTGAAGGATCACGCAAATTTTTCAATGTTCCTATTTCATCAAACGGCCTACGCGGCTGTCGATCTCGTCTACACCTTCTTTGACTGTCTTGGTACGAGCAAGCATGGCACTCGTGGTGGTGCGAACAATGTCACTGACTTGACCATATTGCGTGCTGATAGGCCGCGCCTGGCCTGCGCCCACGACGGCCGCTGCGTCTTTGAACCAAGGCACTTGCTTGACGACATCTGGGTCTGTGTAGACGCTGGCGTAGGTAGGCAGTAAAGAGCCTTCGATGGCCAAGAATTTGCTGGTTACTGGTGTCGCCATAAATTTAACTAAACTGGCAGCAGCGGCTTTGTTTTTAGAAAACGCACTCACAGCCCATTGCCATCCACCGACGCACGTCGCACTTTTTCCACCTGTCATGGCTGGCAATGGCATCACGCCAACTTTGCCTTTGACCTGGGTATCTGCATCGTCTTTAAAACGGTCCCAAGCAAAACCCCAATTGATAGCAAAAACTGCTTGACCGGCTTTGAACTCGTTGACCGTCACGGGGGTGGTGACTTCAGCGATGTTCTTTTTCATCACACCGTCGTCTACCATTTTGAGCCACATGTCCATGCCTTTGGTGGCTGCAGCTTTATCGAGAGTCAGCTTGCCGCTGGCATCGTTAAATGCTTTGCCTTGACTCCAATAGGGCAGTAAAAAGGTGCAGACAGCGCCTTCAATAGGGGCACCCTGGATGGACAGACCTTGCAAATTGGGATTGACGGCCTTTTCGCCTGCTTGCACTTTCTTAGCACCGGCTACTAAGTCATCCCAAGTCGTGGGTTCTTTAACACCATATTTTTCGAGCAAATCTTTGCGGTAATACATGAACATAGAGTCCGCAAAAGCGGGCATAGCGGCAACTTTGCCGTTGACCATGTTGGCATTGGCATAGACAGGCAAGTAGGCCTTAAGCGCTGCTGCTCCACCCACATACTGGTCTAGCGGCTCTAGCCATCCTGCGCTGTAATACTGTGCAGGGTTCACGATGTCAATCATGTAGATGTCGATTGCATCGTCTTTGGCGTTGAGCGTGGTGCTCAGGTATTGACGTTGCAGCTCTGATGTAGCGCCGCCTGTTTCAATGTCGATCTTCACACCAGGATTGGCTGTTTGGTATTGGTCAAACAGCTTGCGCATCAGGTCGGGGCGTTGATTGGTACCGCCAGAGAAGACACGCAGGTTTTGCGCAAAACTGCTGGTGGACAGTAATCCGAGCGATAAACCCAGCACTGTAAACGCAGTGCTAAATTGAGAAAAAGAGGGAGATTTTTTCATAATGCTAATCCTGTTAGTGAGTTAAAAAAATGTAGCTTATCGAGGGGAAAATATACATCCAGAGAAACCCCACTGCGCTCCTTGAACGAAGCGGGGAAGCGGGCCACAAACTCCGCATTTCCGATGCGCAATGTAGCCAAGGTTTCTGCTCCTAAAGGTTCAAAAATCAACAGTTCTGCAGATACTTTGATATCTGTGCTGTTTTGTGGGGAGAGGTGGATGTTTTCAGGACGAATACCCAATGTAACAGTGGTGCTGGATGTGTCACCATGTTGGGCTTCGAGTGTTGCCGTGATGGATGTTTGCAAGCCGGCAGGCAGTTCAGCGATAGTTGCCACGTTCATTGCCGGCGAGCCAGTGAACTGCGCAACAAATAAACTGGCCGGGTGGTTATAAATCCGATCAGGCGTGTCATATTGCTCTACGTGCCCGCCTTTCATTACCGCAATGCGGTCAGCCAGTGTCATGGCTTCGACCTGATCGTGCGTCACATAAATGATAGTGGCGCCCAATCGGTGGTGCAGCTTTTTGATCTCGGTGCGCATCTCGCCGCGTAATTGTGCATCTAGGTTAGACAGTGGCTCATCAAAGAGAAATACTTTGGGCTGCCTGACTATCGCCCGGCCAATAGCCACGCGCTGACGCTGGCCACCCGACAGCGCAGCAGGTTTGCGCTCCAACATGGTTTCGATTTTGAGCAGCTTGGAGGCGTCATCAACACGGGTTTTAATTTCGTGCTCGGGTGTGCCGCGCAGACGCAGGCCAAAAGCCATGTTTTCAAACAGCGTCTTGTGTGGGTACAGCGCGTAGTCTTGAAACACCATCGCCAAGTCACGGTTGCGTGGCGGCTCGTCGTTGATGCGCTTATCGTCTATGAATATATCGCCGCGTGTCGTGGTCTCTAGCCCTGCAATCATGCGAAGTAGGGTGGACTTGCCGCAGCCTGATGGCCCCACCAGCACCACAAATTCGCCATGCTGGATGGCCAAATCAATGTTTGGAATGACAAAGACTTTGCCATCGTAGGACTTGCCTACACCTTTTAGGGCTACGCTTGCCATGGCTTGAAGCTTCCGAATTGTCGCTGCGCGTAAAGTAGTGGCTGCGCATGCTTGTCCTCGCTGGTGCCGCAGCTCAAGATATGCCCTAGCATGATGTCGTGGTCGGCAACGGCAATTGCGCGGTGCAAGCTGCAGTCAAACCAAGCCAATGCGCCTTCGATGCGCGGTCGCTGGTCGGGCAGTCTGGCAAGCTTGAGGCCTGCAAATCTGTCAGAGTGGGCTCCTTTGGTAAAGCGCATGGCCAAATCATGCTGCTCTAGGCTCAAAATATTGACGGTGTAGCCAGTGGCGCTGACAAAGGCAGAGTGGCTGGATGACGACTGCTTGATAGACCACAGCACCATAGCTGGGTCAAGCGAGACGGTGTTAAACGAGTTACACGTCATGCCCCAGTCTTGGCCTGCGTGGTGCGTGGTAATGACGGTGACACCGGTACCAAAGCAAGCCATCGCCCGCTTGATATGGTCTTGGTTGGTGCTGTCTTGTGTGGACATTAGGCCACCTCTTGGCCAGCGGCCAGTTCAAGTAGCTCAAACCATGTTTCTCTGTCCATGGCTACTTTGAACGCATCGCCAAAGGTGCGAATACGCTCTACGTTTTGTGTGCCCATGACGGGCACGATACGCGCAGGGTGTGCCAGCAGCCAGGCGATGGCCACAGCATCGATACCGACTTGGTATTGCGCAGCAATACGCTGCAGCGCAGGCCGCAAGCGCACGGCTTGGGCGCTGTCACCGAACAGATCGCCACCGCCTAGCGGTGACCATGCCATGGGAGGTGCTTTGGCCTGCTGGGCCTGCGCCAAACTGCCGCTTGTCAAGGCATCGCGCGCCAGCAGGCTGAGCTCAATTTGGTTGGTGACCAGGGGTGTGCGCATATTCGCTTGCAATAGGTTCCAGTCCCAAGGCATAAAGTTAGACACACCTGCCGCTTTGATTTTGCCCGCTTGTACGAGCTGATCAAGGCATGCGCCAGTGGCTGCGGCATCCATAAAAGGGTCTGGGCGATGCAGCATTAATACGTCAATAGCATCTACACCCAAGCGTGAGAGCGAGGTATCTACACTGGAGCGAATGTGCGCAGGCGAGGTGTCATAGTGCTTTGTACGGCGCTCTGGGAAAAGAGCATTCTTGATCATGATGTCGCATTTGGTGGCGATTTGAATTTTGTTTTTCAGACCGGGTTCAAGTTTTAAGGCTGCACCAAACGACTCTTCGCAAGAGTAGCCGCCATAAATATCGGCATGGTCAAACGTGGTGATGCCAATATCCAAGCAGGCGTGTATTTTGGCCAATACCGCTGCGGGGTTGTGTGCGTCGGCACCATCGTTGAGTCGCCATACGCCATAAACGATGCGGCTGAAAGCGGGCAGAGTGGGGTGAAGTTCAATAGTTTGCATTTATTTGCGAATTCCGTTGCCCAATGGGGTTGGGGGGATTGTGGCAGGTACGCGGCCGTATACCTGCGGCAGTGAACATGTTTTGAGGTGCGGCAACACTTTGGTGCCAAACATTTCGCATTCATTCAAATGCGGGTAGCCGGAGAAGATAAAGGCACGGATGCCCATTTTTTGATAACGCTCAATTTTGCCCATGACCTGGTCAACGCTGCCCACCAGTGCCGCACCACAGCCAGACCGCGCGCGGCCCACGCCTGTCCATACGTGGGGCTCGATGTAGCCAGCGGCGTCGGCCAGTTCGCGGTTTTTGGCTTGGATAGACA
This sequence comes from Polaromonas sp., assembly GCA_031431335.1. Lineage (GTDB taxonomy): Bacteria > Pseudomonadota > Gammaproteobacteria > Burkholderiales > Burkholderiaceae_C > JAAFIP01. Next base: position 6,846 of record JANPDG010000036.1, read on the forward strand.
CGCCATAGTTTTTAGCGTCCAGCGCGCGTTCACGGATCTGGCGGCCTATTTCGTCATCGAGTTGGCTGACCAAGTCCTCGGCGTATTCGCGCGCCTCGGCCTCGGTGTCGCGCACGATCATATGGATGCGCAGGCCGTAGTCGAGCGTGCGGCCGTAGTGCTGCGCCCGCGCATGGACGGTGCGCATGCGCTCAGCCAGCAGGTCTTCAGCCTCGGGCCACATGAGGTACACATCGCAGTGCTCGGCGCATAAATTGACAGCGTCGGGCGAGTAGCCGCCAAAGTACAGCAGCGGCCCACCGTTTTGCTGGTAGGGCCGTGTTGCGGCGGTGGACAGGCCCTTGAAGTTATAGATTTGCCCGGCATAGTTGATCTCGTCTTGTGTCCAGGCCTGCTTGAGAATTTCGACCACTTCTTTGGAGCGCTGGTAGCGGTGCTCGTTGGTGGCCACCTCGCCCGGAAAGTCTGACGAGATGACGTTCAAGGTCAAGCGGCCCTTGAGCATGTGGTCCAGCGTGGCCACGGTACGCGCCAGCATGATGGGCTGCATCTCGCCGCAGCGAATGGCGCCCAGCAGGTTGATTTGTTGGGTCAGAGGTGCCATGGCTGCTACAAAGCTCAGGGTGTCTTGCCCCACCTGAAATGACGAGGGACACAAGATATTGCGAAAACCTAGCGCGTCTGCGCGCTGGGCGATGCGGCTGGTGTTCTCCCAGCTGCTGCGCAGGCTGCCGTCGGGCACACCTAAGTGGCGGTAGTCGTCAGAGCACAAGGGCGCAAACCAAGAGACTTCGCTGGCGTCCAAGTCTCGGCTTTTGACGGGCACGACCGAATCAGTCAATAAGAGCTTAGAAGTGTTCATCTTATGTACTATATCAATAGTAAATGACTTTGCACAGTACCCTACAATACTTATTGCAAATAAAATAACCCTAATATGCAAAAAATGCTCGCTGATGTGACCCAGGCCTCATTACCGCTGTATGTGCAAATCAGCGAAGCATTGACGCGCGAGATGGCTGCTGGCCACTGGAAAGCTGGCGACAGGCTGCCGCCAGAGGCGCAGCTAGCTCAGTCCCTGGCCGTGGCGGTGGGCACGCTGCGCAAGGCGCTGGCCGAGCTGGAGCAGCGCGGCCTGCTAGAGCGCCGCCAAGGCTCAGGCACCTATGTGAAACCGGATGCGCAAAGCCAGAGTGCCGCTATTGGCAACAGTGTGTATGACTTTTTTCGTCTAGAGCTGGTGCGCGGCGCGGGGCTGCCCACTGCGGCAGTGATTGACTTTCAAAAAATCAAGCGTCCGCCCCATGTGCCCGCTCTGGGCAGTCAGGGCGACACCAAATGCTATCGTTTAAGGCGGCTCAGGTCACTCAACGCCGTTCCTGTGGCGGTTGAAGAGATTTATTTTGACGCGGGGTTGCAGGTTAATGCGCAGACACAGCTGACGCTGGACGACTTGGGCGAGGCGCTGTATTTGTTTTACCGGCACAAGCTGGGCTTTTGGATATCGCGGGCAGAGGACTCGGTGGGCATGGGCGCTGTGCCTGCTTGGGCCCCCGATCTTTTCAAACCTGTTGTTGCCAGCCCTTGCGCGCAAATCGAGCGGCGCGCTTGGTCGATGACCGGTTGTTTACAGGAATATTCGTTGACATGGTTTGACACCGAGCGCTGCCGGTACGTGAACCGGCTTCGCTAAAACACGCTGTGATGTATTTTTAAAGGACTAGTGTATGACTCAAGACATACTGCGTTACGGCTTTATCGGCTGCGGCATGATGGGCCAGGAGCATTTACGCAATTTGGCGATGGTGAGCGGCGCGCAGGCTGTGGCCATCTATGAGCCTGATGCCGCCATGCGCGCTGCAAGCAGCGAGTTTGCACCCCACGCAGAGTTTGCCCACGACCTGCCTGCGCTGTTGGCGCGTGCAGACGTGGATGCGTGGGTCGTTACCAGCCCCAACCATTGCCATGCTGACCAATTGCAGCAACTGGCCGTGAGTTCAACACCCAAACCCGTGCTGCTAGAAAAGCCAGCTTGCACCCATTTAGGCGATGTAGCGGTGCTCAAAGCGCTGGCGGCCAGCTACGGCGCGCCCATTTGGACAGCAATGGAATACCGCTACATGCCGCCCATTGCCAAGCTGATTGATGTGGCGCACACAGGTGATGTCACGGGCGATGTGGTGATGTTCAGCGTGCGTGAGCACCGGTACCCGTTTTTGACCAAGGTGGGCGACTGGAACCGATTTTCGCGCAACACCGGCGGCACCTTGGTGGAGAAGTGCTGCCACTTTTTTGACCTGATGCGCTTGGTCATGCGCGCTGACCCGATTCGGGTGTTCAGCTCGGGCGGGCAAAACCACAACCATTTGGCCGAGTCGTACAGCGGCCAAACGCCTGATATTTTGGACAATGCGTTTGTGGTGCTGGACTTTCCCGAGGGCAGGCGGGCGCTGCTGGACTTGTGCATGTTTGCCGAGGGCGCGCGCTACCAAGAAGAGCTGGTGGTGGTGGGCGCGCGCGGCAAGCTGGTATGCCAAGTGCCAGGGCCTGGCCGCTTTTGGCCCAGCGCGCTGGGCGATGCGCCCGTAGCCGTGCTGACTGCCAGCCAGCGCCACCAAACCGGCCCCCAGGGCTGGACTAATCAACCCACCATCACCTCAGTGGCCCCCAAGTCTATTGAGATACCTGTAGATCCCGCGCTGCTGGCTGCGGGCGATCACAATGGTTCAACCTTCTACCAGCACCAGAAGTTTGCAGATGTGGTGCGCGGGTTCAGGCGCGGCGCAACCAACCCGCAAGCCGAGGTCAACTTGACCGATGGCCTCAAAGCCGTGGTGATCGGCTTAGCGGCAGAGCAATCTGCACAAACCGGCGTGGCTATCAGCCTGATCGAGGGTGCTTATTTGCTCTGATATGCTAAGGTGTAATATCGTAAATACTATTAAAATAATAGCAAACTATTGAATATCCACGTCGGAAAACTGCTTAAATTTCTTCCAAAACATGACACAACGTAACGTAGGCCCTTTTGTGGTCAATCCACTCGCCCTAGGCTGCATGAACCTAGACCACGCCTACGGCCCATCGGTGAGCAGTGAGCAGGGCGAGCGTGTGCTGCTGGGCGCGCTGGACGCGGGCTATAACTTTTTTGACACGGCCACTTTGTATGGCGGCGGTAAAAACGAGCTGCGTTTAGGCCAGGTGCTGCGCGCGCACCGCCGCCGTTATGTGTTGGCCAGCAAGTGCGGCATGGCGATGGTGCAGCAGCCTGATGGCAGCGTTAAGCGCGTGATCGACGGCCGTCCAGCGACGCTTAAAAAGCAATGCGAAGACAGTCTGCGCCGATTGAATACCGACGTGATCGACCTGTACTATTTGCACCGCTGGGATAAAAGCGTGCCCATCGAAGACAGCGTGGGCGCTTTGAGCGACCTCGTGCGCGAAGGCAAAATTCAAAGCATCGGGCTGTCCGAGGTGGGCGAGACCACGCTGCGCAAAGCCCATGCGGTGCACCCGATCGCCGCGCTGCAAACTGAGTATTCGCTGTGGACGCGCGACGCAGAAATAGCGGTGCTCAAGGCGACCCGCGAGCTGGGCATTGCGTTTGTGGCATTTAGCCCCGTGGCGCGCGGGTTTTTGTGTGGCCTGCGTGACCTGAGCGGATTAGATGCCAAAGACATTCGCCGCAGTATGGGGCGTTTTAATGCCGACAACTATGCTGCCAACCTCAAGCTGCAAGACCGCTATGCACGTATTGCGCAGCATGTTGGATGCCGCCAGGCCCAGCTGGCCTTGGCATGGCTACTGCAGCGCGCGCCGCACATCATCACCATTCCAGGCACCACCAGCCCAGCCCACATGCAAGAGAACATGGCGGCTAGCGACGTGAAACTGGATGCCGACACCTTGCAGCAACTCGACGCGCTGATCAACCCGTTTAGCGTGCAGGGCGCTCGCTACGATGCGCAGTCGCAGTCAGAAGTGGATACGGAATCGTTTGTCATCACTCAATAGATGAGGTAATATGTGCTATTAATTAAATAGCAAACTATTGAATATCCGCGTCGGAAAAGTGCTCGTTTTTCTTCCAAAAGTGAGCGGCCTAAGATAGCGCACCGCTGTTTACCTCTTCCAACAGCCACTCCTTAAAACTCAGCAGGGGTGCTAAATTACTTTTGCCTTCTGGGTAGCACAGGTAATAGCCACTGTTGTCGTTGTAGCCGTCATCTAACGGCGCTGAGACTGCGCCAGAGCTCACGTCGTCTTGCACCAAACAGCGCGGCACCAAGCCTAGGCCCATGCCTGCCATCACGGCGCGAATGGTGCTGTGAAACTGGTCTAGCACCGGCCCAGCGAGCGGGTTGATACCACCGACTCCGTGCGCATCACACCAATGTCCCCACGCCTGCGGCACGCTGGCGTGCTGCAGCAGCGTGAACTTGGTGATGTCTTGCGGCTTTTTGAGCAGCGGCTTGCTGCGGAGCGCGGGGGGCGCAATCAGCATCACCTCGCGCCCTGTGATGTACTCGGCCACCGCGCCAGGCCAGTTGCCGTCGCCAAACAAAATCGAGCAGTCTAGGTCGGGCCTGGAGAAGGTGTAGCCTTGGGCAAAAGGCACAAAGTTCAAAGCGATGTGTGGATGCAGCTTTTGAAACTTGGGCAGCCTGGGGATCAGCCATTTTGCGCCAAAGGTAGGCAGTGTAGAGATGTGCAGCGCGCCACCGCCGTCGCTGCTGGTGATCAGGTCGAGGGTGGCGGCTTCGAGTTGTGCGAGCAGTGGGCGAATAGCCGCTTCGTAGCGCGCTCCTGCGGGTGTAAGGCTCAGGCGCTTGCGCACGCGCTCAAACAGGTGCACGCCAGTGGTGCTCTCTAGCTCTTGAATTTGCTTGCTGACCGCGCTTTGCGTGAGGTGTAGGGCTTCGGCTGCACGCGAGATGCTGGCAAAGCGCGCTGTCATCACAAAAGCGCGCAGCAAATGAACAGAAGGATAAAGGCGACGCATATCAGTCTATTTTGGAATGATTAAAGGCTAATTATTCGCTTTTTTACAAATAGTTGCAAGCCAATAATGGGCCTCGTTAGCTTGAATTAACAATTATTGGAGACACACTATGCAACGACGCCACCTTATTTCATTGGCCGCTACATCATTACTTCCGGGCATGAGCTACGCACAGGCCAAGCCGCTGCGCTTAGTGGTGCCTTTCCCGCCAGGCGGCGCGACCGACATCACTGCCCGTGCCTTGCAAGAGCCGCTGGGCAAAGCACTGGGCCAGCAAGTGATTGTGGACAACCGCGCGGGCGCGGGCGGCTCGATAGGCATGGCCGAGCTGGCCAAGGCTGCGCCAGACGGTAACACCCTCGGCTTGGCAACGCTGTCGACCCACGGGGTGAACCCGGCTGTGTACAAAAAGCTGCCCTATGACCCGATCAAAGACTTTGCACCAGTCTCTGAGCTGGTCAAAGCGCCCGGTGTGTTGGTGGTTAACGCCAAGCTGCCTGTCAATACCTTTGAAGAGTTTGTTAAATACCTTAAGGCCAATCCTGGCAAGGTGAGCTATGCCTCACCGGGCAATGGCACCATCGGCCATATGTGGGCCGAGATGTTCAAAAGCGCTACCGGCACATTCATGCTGCACATTCCTTACCGTGGGGCGGGTCCGGCCATTACCGACTTGCTCGGCGGTCAGGTGCAGGTGTATTTTGACCAAGTGGCCTCGTCGCTCACCCACATTCAAAGTGGCAAACTCAAGGCGCTGGCAGTGTCGTGGCCCACACGCTTAGACGTGCTCAAAGACGTGCCTACCTATGCCGAGAAAAATCTGTTTTCTAACAACGACGCATCGTGGTTTGGCCTGCTCGCGCCTGCTGGCACACCTGCGGCTATCGTCACCCGTGTGAACCAAGCGGTAGTCACAGCGCTGCAAGACAAGGCGCTGCGCGACAAGTTGGCAGGTCAGGGCTTGTTTGCCTCGGGCAGCAGGCCAGAAGAGTTTGCAGCGCAAATCCGCAAGGAAATTGAAAAAATGCAGCGCATAGCCAAGTTTGCCCAAATCACATTGGATTAAACTTCTACGTATGCAATTGATCAGCACGATAGACGGCACCACGCCTGTGGTGCTTGACTCGCCCCATAGCGGCACCCACTACCCCGAGGATTTTGGCTATGTGTGCGACCTGGCCACTTTGCGCCGCGCCGAGGACACGCATGTTGAAAAGCTCTACAGCTTTGCGCCAGGCATGGGCTGCGCTTGGGTGGAGGCGCATTTTCCGCGCAGCTATTTGGACGCCAACCGCAACACCACCGAGGTAGACTTTGACATGCTGGCTGACCACTGGCCACACACGGGCGCGTCCAGCGACCCAGCGGTGTTGTCCAAGCTGCGCTTGGGCAAGGGCCTGATCTGGCGCGTTACCGATGACGGTGTGCCGCTGTACGGCCGCCGCCTGAGCGTGGCTGAGGTAGAAGACCGCATAGCCCACTGCTGGCAGCCCTACCACGCAGCAGTGGGGCGGGCGATTGACGCGGCCCATGCGCGCCACGGCTACAGCATTCACATTAATTGCCACAGCATGCCCGAGATCGCCAGCAGCCATGCTACGGACTTTCCAGGCTTGGCGCATGCCGACTTTGTGCTGGGCAACCGCGACCACACAACCGCCAGCTCGGCGCTGGTGCTGCAAATGAAAACCTTGTTGACCGGCATGGGCTACAGCGTTGAGGTCAACCATCCTTACAAAGGGGTAGAGCTGGTGCGCCGCTACGGCAGACCCGCTGAGCACCGCCACAGCGTACAGGTGGAGATCAATCGCAAGCTGTATATGCGCGAAGACACGCTAGAGATGCACGCAGGCTTTGGCGCGTTGCAGGCGAATTTACAGCAGATGGTGAAGCAGCTTTTGTCGACTGACCCACGCAGGCTGTAAATTGAATCGGGCTTAGTTTGGTTTAAGCTAGCGAGATGATCACGTTTTTCAGCCAAGACCACCTGCTGCATGCACCCGAATATGAGTTTTACCGGGGCCAACGGGTGGCGTGTTTTGAAAAACCAGTGCGCGCCGACTATGTGCGCACTGAGCTGCTGGCACGCAGCCACGCGCTGCGCGCCCCGCATGCAGACAGCGCCAGCGTGCTCGCGCAGGTACACACACAGCGGTATTTGCAGTTTGTGCAAACGGCGTGGGTGCAGTGGCTGGCGCTGGACGCAGCTAACCACCACCAGCAGCCCTTTCCATCCGTGTGGCCCGTGCGCACCCTGCGCAGCGACGTGGAGCCTGCTAACTTTATTGCCAAGCTGGGCCTGTACTCGATGGATAACGGCACGCCCTTGGTGGCGGGCACTTGGGCGGCGGCCAAGGCAGGCGCTGACGCGGCAGCCAGCGCAGCCATGCTGGTGAGCCAAGGCGAGCGCGCGGTGTTTTGCGCCACCCGGCCCCCTGGCCACCATGCCGGTGCAGACTTTATGGGCGGGTATTGCTTTTTAAACAATGCTGCCGTAGCGGCACAAACGCTGCTGAACAACGGTTGCCAGCGCGTAGCTGTTCTTGATGTGGACTACCACCACGGCAACGGCACACAAAGTATTTTTTATGCCCGCGACGATGTGCTGTTTACCAGCCTGCACGGCAGCCCGTTGACTGAGTACCCGTTTTACCTAGGCCATGCCGA
>JANPDG010000037.1:0-6072 GCA_031431335.1 Polaromonas sp.
TTAAAATAAGCACCTTCGGGTGCTTATTTATTGCGGTTTTCCGACGTGGATGCTCAATAGTTTGCTATCAATTTCTGCATCGACACGCGCCCATTGCTTACCCTGCGTTTGTATAACAGCTACCCAAACTACAGACCTCTAAGCCTTCTTCACCACCGCATACCGCAGCAGCGTCTTAGCCCGTGCCTCATCGTGCTTGACCACCCGGTGCGGATAGTCTTGGCCCAGTTCAACGCCGGCCATTTGCAGCTCTAGCGGTTTGGCGTCCCACGGGGCATGCAGCGCGGCGTTGGGCAGTTTGGCCAGTTGCGGTAGGTAACGGCGAATGAACTTGCCTTGGGTGTCAAAGCGTTCGCTTTGGCTGCTGGGGTTAAAGATGCGAAAGTAGGGCTGCGCGTCGCAGCCGCTGCTCGACGCCCACTGCCAGCCGCCGTTGTTGGCGGATAAATCAAAGTCGTTTAAATGCAGCGCAAAATAGCGCTCGCCCCAGCGCCAGTCGATGCCAAGGTCTTTGGTCAAAAAGCTGGCCACCACCATACGCAGGCGGTTGTGCATGTAGCCGGTTTGGTTGATCTGCAGCATAGCGGCGTCCACCAGCGGGTAGCCCGTGCGGCCTTCGCACCAGGCTTTGAACAGCGCCTGGGCCTGTGGCCCTTGCTCCCACTTGATATGGTCGTACTCAGGTTTGAAGCTGCCGTTGGCCACGCGCGGGAAGTTGGCCAAGATTTGCACATAAAAATCGCGCCAAATCAGCTCACTGAGCCAAATGCGCGCGCCCTCGTTGGCCACTGTGGCGCCAGCGCTGTCTACCGCGCCTGCAATGACCCGCTGGTGCGCCACAGCGCAGAGCTGTCGAATCGACACCGTGCCAAAACGCAGGTGCACGCTCAAATAGCTCGGGCCCTTGACCGAAGGGTAGTCGCGCGTGGTGTGGTACGCGTCCATGCGGTCAAAAAACGCTTCAAACAGCGCTTGCCCACCCGTTGCGCCGGGCGGTATTTTCAGCTCGCCCATGTTGGTGGGTTCAAAGCCGATCTGTGTTAGCGTGGGCACGCCTTGCCAAGGGGCATCGTCTGCACCGGCCGCAATGGCGCTGGGCGCGGGGCGCAGCGCGGCGGCATAGGTGTCGCACGGGTAGGGTTTGAGGTGGTCATCGGTGAGCTTTTTGAGCCAAGCGTTTTTGTAAGGTGTGAACACGCCGTAGGGTTTGCCGGCCAGCGTCAGCACTTCTTCGCGCTCAAAAATCACATGGTCTTTGAAGGTGTGCAGCGCAATACCGCGCTCCTTGAGCGCCTCGCCTACCAGCGCGTCGCGCGCCACGGCCTGGGGCTCGTAGTCGTGGTTGGTGAACACGGCTTGCACACCGATACGCTTGGCCAATCGCACAATTTCTTCACTGGCCCAAGCGTGATGAACTATCAATACAGGAGCATCTAAGTCAATATCCGAAAGGTTCTTGGAAGTTTTGGATTGCTTTCTGATGAGCTTGCGCAATTGCGAATCCAAGTCGACCAACGACTCACGAATAAACTCAACGCGCCGGTCTGCACGCGGCAGGCTGTCTAATATTTCTTTGTCGAATACAAATACGCAGTGCACTACGCTGCATGCTTTCAAAGCGTGGTACAGCGCTGCGTTGTCGTGCGCGCGCAGGTCACGGCGAAACCACATAAGTCCGTGGGAGTACTGCGCTGGGGGTAAGGTGGTCATGTGCGGGGAATAGCTTGTGTTGTGTGTGGATTCTATGGTGGCTGATGTGTTAGCTCAGGTGTCTGTGGCAAATGGTTGACTTGGTAATTACTATGATATTTATAGCAAACTATTGAATACCCACGTCGGAAAAGTGCTATTTTTTCTTCCAAAAATGTGTTTGGACATATGACATAGGTCTTTTCGCTGCTAAGAACGCGCCCTCAAGCCACCTGCGTAAACGCCAACCGCACATATATCGGTGCATACACCTCTGCCTGGGTAATGTCGATCAGCGTTTCTTTGGCCAGCTCGAGCAGCGCAATGAAAGTCACCACTAACACAGGCGTGCCCTTGCGCGGGTCAAACAGCTCTTCAAACTCGACAAACTTGCGTCCCTGCAGCTTTTTGAGCACCTGGCTCATGTGCTCGCGCACAGACAGCTCTTCGCGGGTGATTTTGTGGTGCGTAATCAGCTTGGCGCGGCGCATGATGTCGCGCCAAGCGTCTTGCAGGTCCACCACATGCACATCGGGGAAGCGCGTTTGCAGTGACTGCTCAATCGTTACTTGGGCGCGCAGATAGTCGCGGCCAAACTGCGGGATGGCGTCTAGGCGGGCGGCGGCCAGCTTCATTTGCTCGTACTCGAGCAGGCGGCGCACCAGCTCGGCGCGCGGGTCTTCGGGCTCTACGCCTTCTGCCGTCTTTTTGGCTGGCAGCAGCATGCGCGACTTGATTTCGATCAACATCGCCGCCATCAGCAGATATTCAGCCGCTAATTCGAGGTTTTTAACCCGAATTTCGTCCACATAGCTCAAGTACTGGCGCGTCACGCCCGCCATCGGAATGTCCAGAATATTGAAGTTTTGCTTGCGAATCAGGTACAGCAGCAAGTCCAGCGGGCCCTCAAAGGCCTCAAGAAACACTTCTAGCGCATCCGGCGGAATATACAAATCCGTCGGCATGGCAAACAAAGGCTCGCCATACAGGCGCGCTAGAGCAACTTGGTCCACGACGATTGGCAATCCATTGTCCACATTGGGCGCTCCAGCGCCATTCGCTACGCCCGCACCTGAGTCTGCATTCAGTGCGGGCGGCAACACCATGGCAGAGTCTGGCATGGCGGTGTGGGACGTTTGGGGTTTGCTCATGTAAGGATTGCAAGCAAGTGAATGAAAGAGTAAGTGCGAAGGAGGGGCAGAATAAAGATTGATTACTACTAAATTAATAGCAAACTATTGAATATCCACGTCGGAAAAGTGCTTGAAATTCTTCCAAAACCTTAAGTTCACAGATAAGGCAAGCAGTGCGCAGCAACGCAGGCTTATTTGGCTGCGGGCGGGGTGCCGTAAACGTAGGCGTTTTGCGCCACGCGGCTGCTCTCGTTGTCAGCCAAAGCGCTGCGGTCCACGTTCTTATCCCACAGCAGGGCGCGGCCTGCGCGCTGCTCAGTCTCTAGGGTGGGGCGTGAGACTTTCAGGTCGTTGATGAACTGGCTGGTCTCCGACACATACTGGGGTTTGTAAAAGAAACTGCTGATAGCGCGGGACAGGGCAGACATGGGCGGCGGACGGGTTAAAGTAATGGGCGCGGAGCCATCGGGCGATTGGCACGGTTACCGCGAAAGAATTGATTTTACCGGGCTGGGCAGCTGGCTGGGCAGTCAAAGGCGCGAGTGGGCTAAAAAGGAGCAAAAATGCGTGGTTTCAACGGTTTAGGTGGGTTTGTGCAGGGCAGGGCCCTGATTAAAAAGGTGGTTCTCATGGGCCTATTGACCAGTTTGCTCGGCCTGGTGGGCTGCGACCCGCAGCGCATCAGCGAGTTAGAAGAGGGCGTCTCCAGCGAGGCCGACGTGCGCGCCCGCTTTGGCGAGCCCGAGCGCGTGTGGGACGGGGTTAATGGCGTGCGTATTTTTGAGTACAACCGCCAGCCCGCAGGCCACAAAAACTACATGATTAGCATCGGTATAGACGGCAAAATGGCCTCGCTGCGCCAGGTACTCACGCCCGAGAACTTTGCCAAGATCCAGCCCGGCATGATGATGGAAGATGTGCGCAAAATGCTGGGCAAGCCGATGAAGGTGGTGCCCTATGAGCTGAAACAAGAAACTTATTACAACTATCGCTACCTGGTGGATCAAAATAACACCTCGATGGTCTTTAGCGCCGTGATGAACGCAGACATGCGTGTGCTGCGCACCGAGACCATGCTCGACCCCGAGGTGGCTGGCAATCCTACTTCTATTCGTTGACAGGGCGTTTAGGTAAGTTTTTAGGCAGTTTTCCGACGTGGATATTAGATAGTTTGCTATATATTTTATAGTAAATACATTTACATAAAGTAGAAATTTATGCGCAATGTGTTCAGATGGTTCGGCGTGGCTACCGCAGTGTCGGCTGCAATGGTGTTGGCTGCGTGCGGCGGTGGCGGTGGCGGTGGCGGTGGCGGTGGCGGTGGCACCCCTGCTGCTGGCGATGTGCCCTGCGCAAGCATTGGCACCGGCACCATGGTGCTGTCTGGCACCGCCCGCTTTGAGTCAGTGGCCAACAACACGACCAATGGCGGCTTGGTCTATAGCACTGTCAACACCAGTCCCATGCGCGGCCTCAGTGTGCAGGCCGTGTGCGGCAGCACAGTGCTGGCCACGGCCACCAGCAGCGCCAGCGGCGCATATTCCATGACGGTGCCTAAAAACACGGCAGTATCCATCAAAGTATTGGCCGAAATAGTCCAAACCACCGGTCCGGCCAACTGGAAAGTGCAGGTGCGCGACAACACTGATGGCAATGCGCTGTGGGCAGTGCAAAACACCGCTACCAACACTGGTACAGGCACCACCGCAGTGAGCAACATCACAGCGCCGCTGGGCTGGACGGGCGCCTCCTATGGCGTGCTGCGCGCCAGCGGGCCGTTTGCCATCTTAGACACTGTCTACACGGGCTTTCAAAAGGTCATCACTGCGAATGCCAGTGCGCAGTTCCCCTTGCTGAGCATGTACTGGAGCCCCAAAAACCGGCCCTCCGCTGCGAACAACCTTGCTTTGGGCGAGCTGACTTCAGCGTTTTTTGTGCAGAGCGGCACTGGCGCTGCAGCAGTGCGCTCGATCTACTTGATGGGTGCTGAAAACGTCAACACCGATGAGTTTGACGGGGGCGTGGTGGCCCACGAGTTTGGCCACTACCTGCAAAGTGTGTTTTCTCAAAACCACTCCACCGGCGGGGCCCACGCCTTGGGCGATAAGCTGGACATGACCTTAGCTTACGGCGAAGGCTGGGGCTATGCGTTTGCCAGCTTGGCGCGCGGCAATCCGTTGAATGCCGATTCATCGGGCCCGCAGCAAGGCCGTGGTTTTATCGTTGACACCACCAACGCATCACCGCCTAACAAGGGTTGGTTTAACGAAGACAGCGTGCAACATGTCATTTATACCCTGGGCATCGGCCAAGGCTTCGGGCCCATTTGGGCGGCATTTAGCGGGCCTATGAGCGGCGGCGCAACGGGGCAAAAATCACTCAACACGATTTTCAGCTTTGCAGCGGCTGTGCGTAGTGCGGGCAATGGGGCGGTCATCAGCGCTATGAACACCTTGCTCGGTGGGCAAGGTATTTTTACGGGCGCTGGAGCAGACGAATGGGGCGCAGGCGAGACGGCTGACGGAGCCAACCCGGTCAACCTGCCCGTTTATAGAACGCTCACCTCAGTGATAACGCCAGTGTGCTTTACCGACGCCACTGATCCGCGAGACAAGGCCAATAACAAGCTCAGCGAAGTGCGTTACTACCGCTTTACTGCCAGCAGCACTGGCAGCCGCACCATAGTTTCTAACTCGAGTGTGCCAGGGCCGGGCGCTCACGACATTGATCTTGAAGTGTTCAAAAACGGCATTCTTCAAGGCAAAGCAATTGGCGACAGCACCACAGCTGAAAGTTACACACTCAGCGTAGCTGCTGGCGATATCGTTGTGGTGCGGGTCACCGACTTCAACATCATCACCGCCAGCACGTCTACCTGTGCCACCATCAGCGTGAACAACTAAGCACACTCACATTTCAGAGGCTCACTTATGAAACTCTCACTCATTTTTACGGCCTGCATAGCGCTTGGCTCGGCTATGTCCGCGCAGGCATGTGCAGGCGAGAAGCCCGTCGTGATCAAAAATAAGCCAAGCGCCAGCGCGTCTGTGGGCGCTAAATTGATTGCGACACGTGCAGGCTACACAGCCTTGCCCAGTGCCAAATCAGGCTCTGGTGTGGACATGGCGTATCAGATGAACGGTACCCCCACTGTGGGCCAGCCGCTCACCATCAGCTTAGACATTGCCAGCCCGCTAGATGCTGACATCACCTTAAGCACCGACGGTGCGCTGACTCTGCAAAACCCTGG
>JANPDG010000038.1:0-2652 GCA_031431335.1 Polaromonas sp.
AGATGGCGCAGTGATTCAAAAGTTTGTCGCTGCAGGACTTAACTTTTTCGTCTCCACCAGCTTTAGCAAAAGCTTTAGCCTGTACGGCGAACGCGTAGGCGCACTCAGCGTAGCCTGCGAGAGCAAAGAAGAATGCGACCGCGTGTTAAGCCAACTCAAAATCGCCATCCGCACCAACTACAGCAACCCACCCACCCACGGCGCCACCGTGTGCGCCAACGTGCTCAACACCCCCGAGCTGCGCGCCATGTGGGAGGCCGAGCTGGGCGAGATGCGCGTGCGTATCAAAGCCATGCGCAGTGCCTTCGTTGAAAAACTCAAGGCTGCAGGCGTCAAAGCCGACATGAGTTTTATCACCACGCAAATCGGCATGTTCAGCTACAGTGGCTTGTCTAAAGACCAAATGGTGCGCCTGCGCAATGAGTTTGGCGTGTACGGCACCGACACTGGCCGCATGTGCGTGGCTGCGCTGAACAGCAAAAACATTGACTATGTGTGCGCAAGTATTGCTAAGGTCATGTAATTGCGCAAAGCCTGGCGCAATCGCCTGGCCATGCTAGTTACACCATGCAAAAAGCCTGCTGAGTCTCCTCAGCAGGCTTTAGGTAATAAAAAGTTGTTTTTCCTACGTAAATATTGAATAGTTAGCTATTAATACAGTAGCAATTATGTCGCTTGAAGCGGCTTACTTTTTCTTGCCGCCAGCTAATACGAAGGTGACTTTCATACTGACGCGGTACTCGGTAACTTTGCCTTTGCTGACCACGACTTTTTGATCTTGCACCCAAGCGCCCTGAATGTCAGAGATGGTCTCGCTGGCGCGTGCAATGCCTTGGGCGATGGCGTCTTCAAAGCTTTTTTTGCTGCTAGAGGTGATTTCGAGAATTTTGGCTACGGTCATGTGAAGTCCTGATAAGTTAAAAGTTAACGAGATCGATAACGATAGCCTACTACGCGGCTTCTGGCAAGTGCTGCGCGCTGATGCGTCATCAGTGGCTCAGGAAGTACGCGCATTCTCGTTCCAACGCTGCGGGTTCAAACGCCTGGATGCGCTGCATCGCGGCGGCCAGAAAAGATGCGTATGCAATGTTTTGCAGCACTTTTTCTCCGGGCCACAGATCGCGGGTTGACAGGCGGTATTTCCATTTCGATTTGTACTCAGCAGCTTGGGCTGGATAGGCCGCAGAGCAGGCGTTTTCTACACTGGAATAGTGGGCAATTTTAGCCATCGTTTCTTCGGCAGGTATAGCGACACAGCGCCACATAAAGCCAGACTGCGTGCCTGCAGGGCACTGCGTCATGGCCCAGCTGGGCAATGCCACAAACAGCACGGCGACTAAGATCAATGAGCGCATTTGATGGCCTGAGAAGCTAGATGCACGAGCTCAGCTCAAGCTTGCACTAACCACCATCAGCGACTGCAGCAGCAACTGCGCTGAGGCCACATTGGTGGCACAGGGCACGTTGTGCACGTCGCAGGCGCGCACGAGGGCATTGATGTCGGGCTCATGGGGCTGGGGCGTCATGGGGTCACGCAAAAATATGACAGCATCTATCTTGCCGCTGGCCAAGCGCGCGCCGATTTGCAGGTCGCCGCCCATAGGGCCTGATAAAAACCGCTCTATTTTGAGCCCCGTGGCCTCGGTAATGCGCTTGCCCGTGGTGCCTGTGGCGCAGAGCTTGCAAGTGCCTAAAAAGGGCTGGAAATCAGTGGCCAAGATGACAATGTCGGTCTTTTTACCATCATGGGCGATCAGCGCGACACGCAGTTGAGGGGCAAGAGCTTTCATGGCCCGATCATACTGCTTGGCTTACAGCGCACTCTGCGGCGTTGCGCTTTGGGCACGCCCCAGTGCCAAAAGCGTAGCAAGATTGCACGCTAGGGTAGGCATGGCTGCCTATTTGGGTGAAATACAGGGTCTTTGTCAGCCTTTTAGTGCCTAAAACTCGTGCACAGTCCGTACAATGGTGCATTGCAACAATTACACCGTAGTTGTTACCGGACATTCATCCGCGCATATTTTTCTAAAGGTTTGCCATGCTGTATCAGATTTATGAAACCCAGCGCTCGCTGATGGAGCCTTTCACTGAGTTTGCACAAGCCGCGTCCAAGCTATTTAGCAACCCTACGAACCCTTTTGGCAAAGTACCCTACGCCCAGCGCGTGGCCGCAGGCTATGGCCTGGCCTACCGCCTGGGTAAAGACTACGAAAAACCAGTATTTGGCATCAAAACTGTGGATGTGAATGGCTCACCAGTGGCGATTCACGAGCGTGTGGAGATCGACAAGCCGTTTTGCGAACTGCGCCGCTTCAAGCGCTTTACAGACGACGTAGCCACCCTGTCCAAGCTCAAAGGCCAGCCCGCAGTGCTGATTGTGGCGCCATTGTCGGGCCACTACGCTACGCTCTTGCGCGACACTGTCAAAACCATGCTGGGTGACCACAAGGTCTACATTACCGACTGGAAAAACGCCCGCACCGTGCCGCTGTCTGAGGGCAAGTTTCACCTAGACGACTATGTGAACTATGTGCAAGAGTTCATCCGCCACCTGCAGGGTATTTATGGCAACTGCCATGTGGTCAGCGTGTGCCAGCCTACCGTGCCCGTGCTGGCGGCTGTGAGCCTAATGGCCTCGCGCGGCGAGACCAC
>JANPDG010000039.1:0-1853 GCA_031431335.1 Polaromonas sp.
GACACAACTGACGGCAACAGCAAAAACTGGTATTTAAGACCAGACAAAGACTTCTCGGAGACTGAATTCCACGAGTTAGGTCACGCTGAGTTGTTTGGCGGCTTTCCTGGTGAAGGCGAAGCTTCCAACAATATATTGAGCATAGCTGTTAGCAATAAGCTTTACAGTGTCGATATTGACAGAGGCTTGAGCAAGTCGATGAACAATACAGCACAACTAATAGGCCGCGATCAAGCTGCTCTCAACTGGATGACAACGCCCAACTTTAGGGCGGGCAAAGCCATGGACATCACGAATTCGGAAAAGAACGAGGTGAGATACCAACAACGAGGCTACGCCAAGTATGCCGAAATTGCAGCCTTGTTTGGTTGGGATAAGCTGGGTAAATTTCATCTTGAAGAAAATCGTGTTTTTCGCAAAGAGGTAGTGGCCGCAGGTGCAGGCCTGAAAGAAGTTGATAGCCGAATTTTAAGAATGTCGATTGCTACTGGTGTAGACCTTACTCCACTGATTCACTTTTGGGGTGTGCAACCTGTCGAATCGGCCAAACTGAGCGCTGCCATAACCGCTGCAGGCTTAAAACCATCACTTGCAATTTACAACCGCCTGAAGGTTTACCAAGGCATGATTCCGATGGACAACGCTATGTTTAAAAAACATGCAGTTGACTTCTTGGGTAAGCCTGTTGACAAGATCAGTGGCACGAACAAGAGCGCTGATTATGGCGAAGGTTGGTATGCTGTCTGGCTGAATACCTATGGCGCTAACGAAGGCCAGGCTGCACAAAAAGCTTTTGATGGTATTTTTGCAAAGTATTTTTCTAGCGCGCCACCTGCCCCGTAAATTTAACTAGCCCTGTAGCGGCTAGTCGACTTCGCAAAGCAATAGCATTGCCTGCCTTGATGGCGTGTAAACCCTGCGACAATCTTGCGTATGACTCCGCAAGATTATGTTCAACAAAAAGCTGCTGCCTCGGGCAGCAGCTTTTATTACGCCTTTTTGTTCCTACCTAAAGACCGACGCGCTGCTATTACGGCGTTTTATGCGTTTTGCCGTGAGGTGGACGATGTCGTGGACGAGATCAGCGACCCGTCTGTGGCGGCAACTAAGCTGGCTTGGTGGGCTAAAGAGGTGTCACAGTCTTTCGCGCTGCCCTACAGCGAAGCTAATCGCCACCCCGTCATGAAGGCGCTGATGCCGCTGGCTGGTGCTTACAAAATTGAAGAACAGCACCTGCAAGCCATCATCGACGGCTGCCGCCTGGACCTGGAGCAAACGCGCTACCTGGACTACCCTACCCTGCAGCGCTACTGCCATTTGGTTGCGGGTGTGGTGGGCGAGGTAGCGGCGCAGATTTTTGGCCAGACTGATGCGCAAACCACGCAGTATGCCCACAAGCTGGGCCAAGCGTTTCAGCTGACCAACATTATTCGCGACGTGGGCGAAGACGCGCAGCGCGGGCGCATTTACCTGCCCGTGAATGAGCTGCAGCAGTTTGATGTGAAGTCGCACGAGCTGGGCAAAAAAGCCTATTCAGACCGCTTTACCGCGCTGATGAAGTTTCAGGCAGCGCGGGCGCACACCCTGTATGACGAGGCTATGGCGCTGCTGCCGCGTGCCGACCGCCGCGCGCAAAAACCCGGCCTGATGATGGCCAGCATATACCGCACACTGCTGCGCGAGATAGAGGCTGACGGTTTTAAAGTGCTGCACCAACGCACCAGCTTGACCCCGCTGCGCAAGTTTTGGCTGGCGTGGAAGGTGCAGGCGCTGGGGGCATGACCACATTACCATGCGCGTTTTAATCATCGGTGCGGGTTGGGCTGGCTTAGCAGCCGCTATCGAATCAACAC
>JANPDG010000040.1:0-12524 GCA_031431335.1 Polaromonas sp.
AGCGACCACCCTGACTTTGCGCAGTGGTTAGCAGACCAAGGCATATCGTCGATATCGCTCAATCCGGATTCGGTGGTGGAGACTTGGAAGTTGTTGGCTGGGTAGCGGAGTCTGGCCGAGCGATGGCCAACGGCTGCGTCAAAGGCGTGACCAAGCCAAGCGCGAAACCTTCATAGAGAGCCAGAACTGGCAACGGTTCGGGCTCTTTTGCTGTGTATGCCAACCCTGATGCAGCAATATACTGTGCATTTGCACAGTATTTATGCCGCCCGCATCTCCGCCCAAGCTCTACAACCCGCGCCATCCCGAGCGCACGCTGCTGTACCAAACGGTCTCTGAGCGCTACAAGACCTGGCTTGAGCTGGCCAACGCAGGCCAACGCAGGCCAGTTTGACGGGCAGGGCGATTTGCGCACCCCCAAGCCCTATGTGCGCCAAGCGTTTGCCAAGTATCTACAGTGCGGCATCTTCGCCCACGGCTTTGCCCGCGCCCGCTGCGCTGACTGCGCACACGACTACTTTGTGGCCTTCTCTTGCAAAGGCCGGGGCGTGTGCCCGTCGTGCAACACGCGTCGCATGGTGGAGACGGCGGCGCATCTGACCGATCACGTCTTGCCGCGCCTGCCAGTGCGCCAGTGGGTGCTATATGTCGTGGGCCAGGGACTATTACAGAGTTTTGAGGTCAAAGACATGCTGAGTTACAAACACAGCGGTTTCTCGGTGGATACCAGCGTTCGCATCGAAGCACACGACCGCGCAGGCCTGGAGCGGCTGCTGCGCTACTGCGCGCGCCCACCTTTTGCGATGGAACGCTTGCGCAAAGCGGGCAACGCTTTGGTGTACCGCTGCGCCCAGCAACGCAGCGAGTCCGGCGGCGATCGGCGCACTGGCCCACGTGGAGTCAATAACCGAGGAGGCAACCAACGAAGAGACGGGCAGGACGAGATCACCCTCACACCGCTGGAGCTGATCGACCGTATCGCTGCCTTGATACCACCGCCACGCACGCACCGCTATCGTTACTACGGCGCGCTGGCACCGAACTCGCCACTCAGAGCGGCGGTCACGGCCATGGCGATGCCCGCGCAGCCGCCGCCGGCGCATGCGCCGCCCACTTGCCAGCCGACCGATCTAACTGACGTTTTACCTGCACAAGCCGGCGCGGGCGCGGCTGGGGCCGCTATGCCAGCCAACGCAGTCCCAATCGCGCCAGTGCCAAAGCGCTCACCAGCGCACTACCTGTGGGCAGCGCTGATCGCCCGCATCTACGAGGTGTTCCCGTTGCTGTGCCCCATCTGTGGTGGGCAAATGCGAATTCAATAGCTTTCATCACCCACAGCATAGAGATCCGGCAAATACTCGCGTCCATCGGAGTCGATATCGGAGTCGATTCCGAGCCGCCTCGCCTGTCCCCGGCACGCGGGCCACCGCTGTGGGAAGCTGATGCGCAGTGGGGTGAGGGTGACCAAGTCGAGCCAGACTGGGATCTGCAATCACAGCCCGCACCAGACTATGAGGTCGACAGACAAGTCAGTTGGTGAGTCCACTTGTCAAGGATCGAAGCGGCGTTTTAGAGACGCTGCGGGGGTAGGCTGCACGCGCGATAGAATGAAAGATGTTTTGAGTACAACGAATCCACTAAATGAGCAGCCGACGCCGCCCAAGTAGCACAAATCAATGGCCTTCACTGGACTCATACCCGTGCGATACC
Organism: Polaromonas sp.; assembly: GCA_031431335.1. Classification (GTDB taxonomy): domain Bacteria; phylum Pseudomonadota; class Gammaproteobacteria; order Burkholderiales; family Burkholderiaceae_C; genus JAAFIP01. The sequence goes on from JANPDG010000040.1 coordinate 1,711, forward strand.
TGACCTCATGAGGTTGAATTTCCTATCCGTAACAGCTCCCCCATGCATTCCGTGCCCGTGCGCCCCGTCGTGCGCCTCATTAGTTCGGCCAAATCCATTTTCACGCCATGCCGCTGCGCAAACACCCCCCACGAGCGCGCGCGCGAAGACATCGAATCAATCATGGTGCCATCCATGTCGAAGATGAGGGCAGATACCGGCGACAAAAGTGGGGAAGGGGTGCTTGAAATCACCTCTGAATTTTAACGGGCATGCTTTTAGGCTCAGCAAAACGCCCAAAAGCGTGAATAACGCACTCAAAGCGCCCCATTGTTTACAGACTGTATCAACAACCCGACTGGGGTCGGGTTGTTGATACAGACGCTCGATTCAACACTCGTAACGTGTGATTGCTATTGCATTGAAATTTGATGTTTGGAGAACAAAAATGATTTTTTTACGAGTTTTGCCCGTTGGGCTGCGCGGCCTGTTTGGTGCAGCGGCGCTATCGCTGCTGGTGGCTTGCGGAGGAGGCGGCGGCTCCGCGCCAAGCACGCCCGTTGCAACAAATGAACTGTCTGTGCAAGTCACGGGTGCAGGCAGCGTGGTATCCAACCCAGCTGGACTCAATTGCACCGGCGCATGCTCTGCGCAGTTTGATGTGAGCGCCACGGTGAGCCTGACCGCTCTGCCCGCCACAGGATTCCGCTTTGTCGGCTGGGGCGGCGTATGCACCGGCGCAGCCGCCTGCAGCGTCAGTATGGATCAAACCCGCACCGTATCGGCAGTTTTTGAGCAGATTGCTGGCGCACAGAGTTACACGCTCACTTTGGCCGTGTCGGGCAACGGTTCGGTTGCATCGCAGCCAGCGGGCATCAATTGCGGCGCGGATTGCAGCGAAGTCTATGCAGCCAACACGCAAGTTACGCTTAACGCAACGCCGGGCGCCAATCAAAGCTTTGCTGGCTGGGCGGGTGCGTGCAGTGGGGCATCAAGCTGTGTGGTCACGATGAGCCAAGCTAATTCAGTGAGCGCTACTTTTAATCCTGTCACAGCCACTCAATTTACCTTGCAAACCAGCATCTCGGGTAGCGGAAAAATCAGCTCAGCGCCTGGCGGCATTGATTGCGGCAGCACATGTAGCGCGTTGTTTAACGCGGGAACACAAGTGACCTTGACAGCCACGCCAGCAGCGGGCCAAGTGTTCAATGGCTGGTCAGGCGCATGCTCGGGGGCAGCGGCGACTTGCTTGCTCCAGCTGACACAAAACCGCTCTGCACAAGCCAGTTTTGCCACAGCGCCCACTGCTGCGTCTGCTTGGCAGCCTGCGCAGCTTCTGGAGAGCAGCAATGATTTCAATGTGGCCAGTACCAACAGTTTCTCTAACGTACCCACGCTGGTCGCAGTTGCGCCTAACGGAGATGCCATCGCCTTGTGGGAGCAATCGGATGGTCAGCCAGACGGACAAACTCGCAAAGTTTATTCACGCCGCTACACCGCAGCTACATCCGCATGGGAGGCAGCTTCTGCCATTCCAGGCTTGAGCACCCGAGGTGATGACTTCAGCAACCAGATTGTTAATGGCCAGCTGTTTTTAGACGCCAGCGGCGTTGCGACTTGGATCAATCTGCGCATGGAAACCCGGCGTAGTACCGCTGCAGGAGCCTGGGGCTTGCCGTTCTCGCCACCTGTTGCTGTGGACTTTTCCAACGGCTTGAGCTCAGCGGTGCTTGATTCATCAGGCAACATTGGCGTGCTAATTTCAAGCCGCGATGAAGGTTTTGGCAATGGCGCTGTGTTCACAGCGGTACTTGATGCTGGCAGCAGCTTATGGTCATCTTTTACGCGCATCCAAGCGCAAAGCGGCGCTGTTCCTCTGGAAGGCGAACTGGCCCAAGTTGCGATTAGCAACAGTGGTGCCAACACCAGCATCGCTACCGCGATATGGAGAGAGAAAAATCCGGGCGATAACAACTACTCAATGAAAGCCAGCCGCAAGTCAGTGAGCAGTGCTTGGACAACGCCAGTCAACTTAGAAGAGCTGCCCGCCAATGTTGAGACCATTAAGCCAGCCGTCGCAATGGACGCCGCAGGCAACACGATTGCCATGTGGTGCCAAGGCGATAAGCTGTATTCCAATATTTATTCGATGAGCACCAATGCGTGGCTAGGCGCTGTGGAAGCCGATAATTGCAACGGTTCGATTCGCTTAGCCATGAACGCGCAAGGCCAAGCTGTTGCCACTTGGAGTACCGTCCCAGCCAACTTACGAAGCATGCAGTATTCCAGCGCCACGGGCTGGACCACGCCTGTGACGGTGGACAACTACAACGTGGCCCGCACGCTTGCTATTGACAGCAGTGGCAAAGCTGTGATGACCTATGTCTACACAGTTGCTGGCACGGGCTTGTTTGATTTGGTCAGCCGCACCTTGAACTTTGGCGGCGCTTGGAGCGACCGTACTGCACTTGAGCAAGCTGCTTCTGATGTCAATAGCCCGATTTTTGCGATGAATCCATCCGGCAAAGGCGTGGTGATTTGGTCGCAAACCGATGCAGCCAATTCTGATGCGCGCAACAGCCTGTGGGGTGCTGTCTTGCGGTAGTTTTTTTGCGATCAAGCCCTGTGTTTGTACAAGGCCGCCTGAGGGCGGCTTTGTGCTTTGCTAAAACCCAACGAGAATAGACAGGTTTATGCCATTTCACTACAACAACGTCACGCAAACGCCCTATGCTTTGATCTGCGATGATCATCCGGTTGTCGGGCGAGGTTTGATGGAGCTGCTCAAGAACCATCCCGATATTGCCTCATGCGCTTACACAGCGAACAAGCAAGATTGCCTTGACTATTTGGAAGCCAATGCCCCGCCTGCTTTGGTGATCGTCGATTTTTGGTTGATGGGCGAGCCACCTAGTGCCTTGGTGCGCGCCTTAAAGCAAAAGAGCTTGGTGGTTTTGGTCATCAGTGCTGATGACGATCCAATGATTCAGCAAAAAAGCCAAGAATGGGGCGCAGATGGTTTTATCAGCAAGCAAGCCTCGCCCAGCGTGGTGATTGAGGCGGTAAGCTGCTTGATCAAGGGGTTGGGTTGGTTCATGCCAGTGCTAACAGCAGATTTGCACTCGCGTGCTGATCAGCGCCACCGGATTCCGGTGTCTGCCCGGGAGCTGGGCTTGACACCGCGCCAAGGGGATATCTTGGCGCTGATTCTGGAAGGCTATCCCAACAGAAAAATAGCAGACCAACTCTTCGTCTCTGAATCTACGGTGAAGGAGCACATCACGGGGTTGTTTCAGCGGCTGTCTGTGCAAAGCCGTGTGGAGCTGATCGCGCAGTTTAAGAACCGGCGTATCGAATAAGGAAAAGCACTTGCCATGAATGTGCTCGACAAAATTGCGGCCAAGATCCCGTTCATTGCTGACTACCGAAAGCACATGCAGATCGCGGCAGATATTTCTGGCTCGCGGCATGTGCAGCTGCTCGAGATGACGCATGAGCGCTTGCTTTATTCCTTCACCGCCATGCCCTTCGTGTGCCTCGCAGCCACGCTGTTTCATGCACGCCAAGCCAATGCCACCTGGCTGGGCTTGTGGGGTCTGGGTTATTGCATGGCGTATTTTTTAAGCCAAGCCAGAAAGCGGGCTTACCAAGTTGACAAAGCTTTGCTCACGCCTGAGCAGCTGCTAGATCGATGGATTCCCAAGCTCAAGCGTGTGGCAGGGCTGCATGGGCTGGCGCTGTGTTTGCCGCTGGTCTTAACGGCGGGCAGCGCTTCGTTTGAATTCGTCACCTTTTGGTATCTCACGCTGGGCGCGATCATTGCGCTCAATTCCACGCATCAAACGCCGGTGCTTGGCGTTTTCACGCGTTTTTTCCATTTGTCTTGGAACGTGGCGACGCTCTTGTTGGTGGTCGCATATCCCAAGGATTGGCCCTACATCGGGTTGGCTGTGTTGATGTATACCTTTGGCATTTATCGTCATGCGCTGATGGCACATAAATTCTTTTTGCAGCAAGTGCGCTTGGAAGAAAGCAGCATGCGATTGGCCGCGCAGTTCAAGCAAGCCAAAGAGCAGGCCGAGACGAGTTTGCAAGAAAAAAATCAATTTCTCGCGACAGCCAGCCATGATCTTCGCCAGCCCGTGCACGCCATGGCGATGCTGCTGGAAGCGGTGAAATTGCAAAACGAAGATGCCCGTTTAGAGCCTGCGCTTCGTGATTTGGGGCAGAGCTTGCAATCGATGAGTGCGATGTTTAACTCGCTGCTGGATTTGAGTAAGCTGGAGGCGGGGGTGAGCCAAGTACAAATGATGCCTGTTGATTTGCGCTCTGAGCTGGCGCAAATTCGCTCGCTCTTTGCGCATGAGGCAGCGCAGCGGCAATTGCGCTTGACTCTGCATCTGCCGCGCGAGGCGGTGGTGGCCACTTGTGATGTGAATTTGCTGCGGCAGGTGATGTTGAATTTGGTGCAAAACGCTTTGCGCTACACGCTGCGAGGCGGCATTTTGATTGGCCTGCGCTCGCGCGGTGAACAATGGCAGCTCGAGGTGTGGGATACGGGCGTGGGCGTGGCGCACAACAGCCAGCATGATATTTATTTGCCTTATTTCCGCGAGGAGCAAGCTTGGAGCGTGCAGTCCGAAGGGCATGGCTTGGGGCTTTCTGTGGTGGCGCGTTGTGCGGCATTGATGCATGCCGCGCTGGGCATGAATTCGCGCTTGGGGCTGGGCTCCCGCTTTTGGATTCGCCTCCCCAAAACCGAGATGACCACGCCTTGGCTTCACGCAGTGCCCGCCAGCCCGCTTGCGAGTAGCCAGCCATTGCCAGCGCTCAACACAGGGCGTTGCTTGATTGTGGAAGATGATCCGCAAGTCATGCAGGCTTGGCGTGTGTTGCTACAGGCTTGGCGCGTGCAGGCTGCTTTTGCGAGCAATTCAGCGCAAGCGTTTGAGATTTTACAAACTGACTTTGCGCCTCAGGTGGTGTTGTGTGATGAGCGGCTGCGCGCAGGGGAGAGTGGCTTTGAGCTGCTCAAGGCCATCTTGGCGCGCGAGCCGCAAGCCCATGGCGCCATGATCAGCGGCGAGTTCTCCTCACCAGCCTTGGCACTGGCTGAGAGCGAAGGCTATTTGGTGTTTCGCAAACCTGTTGATCTGGCGTTGATTCATGACAATTTATCTCGCTGGCTGCGCGCTTGAGGGCAAGTAAACGGCGCTCTGCGTTACCGCTTGTGCCGAGGGCTTGATTGCGTTGTAAACGCCGCACTCAAAAAGCCTCTAAACCGAGCTCTGCCGCCGCGCACTGGTGCTTGCGTGAGCCGATAGTTGGGAAAGCGCTCTATGAAACCTTGCGCGGCGATTCGGCCTTCTAGGCGGGCAAGTTGCAAGCCGGCGCATTGGTGAATGCCGTAGCCGAAGGCGAGGTGTTTGTTAGGGGTTCTGGCTAGGTTAAGTTCGCCAGGCTGATCGAAGACTGCGGGGTCGCGGTTGGCGGTGCCGATGCATAGGGTGAGCAGCGTGCCAGCTTTGAAATGCTGGCTGGCGAGCTCAAAATCTTTGATTGCGCGGCGGTTGCGAATACCGCAAGCTCATCGGTGGCAGCCGCTACGAGCCCGAAGAAGAAAACCCGATGCTCGGCTTTCGCGGTGCAGCGCGCTACATCAGCGCCGAGTTTGGCGAAGCCTTTGCTATGGAATGCGAAGCCATTAAGCGCGTGAGGAGCGACATGGGCCTGACCAACGTAGAGATCATGGTGCCCTTTGTACGCACGCTAGGCCAAGCCCATGCTGTGAGCGAACTGCTGACTAAGTGCGGCTTGGGGCGCGGCACGGGTGCGCAAGAAGGCAAAGGTGCACTGCGCCACATCATGATGTGCGAAGTGCCCAGCAACGCCTAAATACTTTTCACATTACTATGGTGTACATTTAGTGTCATAAGGAAATATAGCTATGAGAACATTGAATCGCCGTACAGCGGTAGCCGCTCTCGCTACGGGTGCGGCCTGCGCATTATCAGGCGGAGCAGCGTGGGCGCAATCTGGAGCATGGCCCACGCAAACCGTGAAAATTGTGGTGCCATACGCGCCCGGCGGTGCTGTAGACATTATCGCCCGGCTCATGGCGCAAGAGCTGGCTTTGAAATGGGGACAGGCAGTCATCGTAGACAACAAACCTGGCGCTGGCACGCAAATCGGCACGGACTTCACTGCCAAGTCCAGGGACGGCTATACCCTACTTATGACGGCCGCACCGTTTACAGTCAACCCAGGCCTTTTCACCAAGATGCCATACGACACGTTCAAGGATTTTGTGCCCGTCGCCCTCGCTGCGCGCAGTGGTTTGTTTTTGGTCACAAGCTCCAAACAAACGTTCAGCAGCGTTAAAGACCTGATCGAAGAAGGCAAATCTGTCAAGGGCATGACAGTTGCGTCACCAGGCAATGGCAGCATGAGTCACATGGCCGCTGAGCTGACGAGCGACCTGCAGAAATTGAATATGACCCATGCCCCCTACAGAGGCACGCCGCAAGCTCAGACTGACGTCATCGGTGGGCAAGTTCAGTTCATGTTTGACAACCCCAGCACTGCATTGCCTTTGATCAAAGACGGTAAGTTCAAAGCTCTGGCGTACACGGGTAGCCGCCGGTCCAAAGCGCTGCCTAACGTGCCTACGATGGCAGAAGCGGGCGTTACTGGTTTTGAGGCGATAAACTGGTTCGGTTTGGTAGCGCCCAGCACTATGTCGGTTGAAGCGATAGATCGCATAGCGGCAGACTGCAACACGGTGCTGCGCAAGCGCGAAATCATTGAACGCTTCGCAAAAGAAGGCGTTGAAACAGGCGGCATCCCCCGTGAAGCTTTTGGCGCGTTCCTGGCTGTTGAAACCATCAAATGGGCAAAAATTATCAAGTCCCGCAACATCAAACCTGACTAAAGCGTTAGCTCAAGTGCAGGCCACCTTGCGCCGCCGTATCCTGCGCGCGTTCGTGGGCCGGGGTCTGCTGGAGAGTTTCGAGGCCAAAGAGATGCTGGGCTACAAACACAGTGGTTTCTCGGTGGATACCAGCGTGCGCATTGAGGCACACGACCGCGCAGGCCTAGAGCGGCTGCTGCGCTACTGCGCCCGTCCGCCCTTGCCATGGATCGGCTGCGCAAAGCGGGCAATGATTTGGTGTACCGCTGCGCCAAGCAACGCAGTGAGCCCGGCGGGGATTGGCGCGCTGAACCACGTGGAGTCAATAACCGAGGAGGCAACCAACGAAGAGACGGGCAGGACGAGCTCACACTCACACCGCTGGAGCTGATCGACCGTATCGCTGCCTTGATACCACCGCCGCGCACCCATCGGCATCGTTACTACGGCGCACTGGTACCGAACTCGCCGCTCAGAGCGGCGGTCACGGCCATGGCGATGCCAGCACAGCCGCTGCCGGCGCGGGCGAGGGCGTCACTGAGGCCGCTATGCCAGCCAACGCAGTCCCAATCGCGCCAGTGCCAAAGCGCTCACCCGCGCACTACCTGTGGGCAGCGTTGATTGCCCGCATCTACGAAGTGCTCCCGCTGCTGTGCCCCATCTGCGGTGGGCAAATGCGCATTATTGCGTTCATCACGCACAGTGTAGAGATCTGGCAAATACTGGATCACATCGGAGTCGATTGCGAGCCACCTCGCCTGTCCCCAGCACGCCGGCCACCGCTTTGGGAGGGCAGTGATGCGCAAAGAGGTGAGGAAGGCCAAGCCCTGCCAGACTGGGATTTGCAAGCACAGAGCGCACCAGACTATGAGGTCGATCAGCGCGTGAGCTGGTGAGTCCACCTGTCAAGGATCGAAGCGGCGTTTTACAGACGCTGCGGGGTAGGGCTGCACGCGCGATAGAATGAAAGACGTTTTGCGTACAACGAATCCACTAAATGAGCAGCCAACGCCGCCCAAGTAGCACGAATCAATGGCCTTCGCAGGTCTCAACCCGTGCGATACTTGATCTTATGAGGTTGAATTTCCTATCCGTATCCGTCAAGCCTTGTGAGCTTGGCACTTTCAGCGGTAAGCAGGGGTTTGCCCTAGGCGCGTTGTGCGATGAGCTGAACCATCATCGCATGAGCTCAGATAGCTAAAAACAAAGCACCGCCGGAATCCACCATGCAGACTTGGTCCACAGAAGTCGTCGCGCCGCACCAGAGGCTGGATTATTGGGTGGGCGCAATTTGTGAAGCCTTTTTAGAGATGAGCTGTGATTCGAGCAACGATCAGCCGTTTGCGGGTACTCAAGCACATGCCAGCTGATGCGATTTCTTTTACACAAGTGATTGCGGCGCCTGCCCAGGTGAGCCGCACGCGGCAAGCGATTGCCCGGAGCAAAGAGCTGCCCTACTATTTGATTTGCGATTTGGCCCATACGTGGCATGCCACTCAAGGCGATCAGCAGCTCACGATGCGGGCTGGCGATTTGTTGCTGGTCGATTCTGCGCAAAGTTACCGGCTGAACTTTCCCAGTGCAAGCAACAATATTTCTGTGCAAATGCCCCGGCACTGGCTTGCCCAGTGGGCAGAGCCTGAAAAGTTGCATGGGCCGCACCGCATAGATGGCAACAACGGATGGGGTGCGCCTTTATCGGCGCTGTGCCAGCAGATCGGACGCGCGCCAGCTGCAGCGCATGATTTGCCTGCGCGTGTGCTCAGTGAGCAAGTCGGCGCGATGGTGGCCGCTGCGTTGGGCGTAGATTCACCCTCAGACAAGGCCGGCACACAAAGCGTGGTGCGAACTGTAGTGCTGAGGGCGCTGGATTTGATGAAGCAAAGGTTAGCTGAGTCTGCGCTCAATGCTGATGTGATTGCAGGCGCGATGCATATGTCAACGCGCAGCTTGTTTCGATATTTCACTGCAGAAAAAATCACTTTCAACGCCAGCTTGATCAAGCTGCGCATGCAGCACGCCAGCGAGCTTTTGGTGCAACCGCGCTTGGCGCACATCACAGTTGAGGCGCTGGGCCGGCGCTGTGGTTATGCTGAGCCCTCCAATTTCGTACGCCAATTCCATCGCTATTTTGGTCAAACCCCCGCCAAATGGCGAAAAGCTGGGCAAGCTGGCACGAATTGACCATCGCGTTGTCTTAGATCTACCAGATTGCGCGTTCGCGCGTCCCTAAACTTGGATTCACATCAATCAATTTAGGAGACAGCGATGGTCAAAAACACAAACAATTCCCGCCGAGGCTTTTTGGGCCAATGCTCATCGACAGGTGTAGGAATCGGAGCAGGTATCGCGTTGGCAGCATGCGGTGCATCGACCGCGCAAAGCAGCGGCAACACCAAGCCCACCTTCGTTTTCGTGCATGGCTCATGGCACGGTGCGTGGTGTTGGTCGCAGACCATCAATTTGCTTGCCCAAGCCGGCTACCCCTGCGTGGCAGTAGATTTGCCGGGCCACGGCATTGATGCGCAGTTTCCCGCCAGTTATCTGCAAACGCCGCAAAATTTAGGTAGTTTGGCAACCGAGGTGTCGCCCCTTGCTGGCCTCAAGCAAGATGATTACACCAACCATGTGCTCAAAATCATTCGCGGCTTGGCCGCTGCTGGCTCTGGCCCTGTGATCTTGGTCGGTCATAGTCAGGGCGGCGGTACGATCACCGCAGTCGCAGAAGCTGCGCCCGCTTTGATCAAAAGATTGGTGTACCTCACAGCATTTGTACCCGTCAAATTCGACGCAATCATTGCCTATCTCAGTCGCCCAGAGCTGGCTACTGGCGCAGAAGTGCAGCCGCTCTTTGCTGGCGATCCGGCGGTGATCGCTTGCGTGCGCATCAACCATAACTCCACCGATCCGGTGTATATCGCGCAAGCAAAAAAAGCGTTTTACGCAGATGCAACCGATGCGCAATTCAAAGCGGTGGTGAATCTACTCACGCCGGATGAGCCGATTGATGGATTTGTGGGAAAAATCACGCCCAGCCTTGCCAAATGGGGCTCGGTGCCACGCGCCTATATTCGCTGCACCAATGACAAGGCGATTCCAATTGCTGGGCAAGATCTCATGATTGCCGAGGCTGATGCGTTCACGCCAAACAATAAATTCGTCACCAAAACCTTAACGATAGGCCACTCGCCATTTGTGAGCAACCCTGCGGGCTTGAACGACGTTTTACTTAGCTTGGCTTGACGCATCGCTGCACATGATTGAAGAAAGAAGATCTATGAATAATCGCAGAAATTTTATTTATGCCGCAGGGTTTTACGGCGCGGCTTTGGCTTACCCGATTGCAGCGCAAACTGCAAAATCTTCTGTAGAGCAAGTCAAGGTGTATTACGGGTTTCCGGCTGGCAGCGCGGGCGATATCGTGGCGCGAAGGATTGCCGAGCGATTTGCCAATACGCCTTATAGCGCTACAGCCGGTGTTGTAGAAAACAAACCCGGTGCGGGCGGGCGCATTGCACTAGAGAGCTTGCGTGGCGCGCCCACTGACGGTAGCGTCATTGCGCACACACCTTTCTCTGCACTGTCGCTGTATCCGCATATTTACAGCAAGTTATCCTACGATCCGTTCAAAGATTTCGTCATGCTGGGCACGACCGCAATGATCCATCACGGCTTGTGCGTTGGCCCCAAAGTGCCTCAGAGCGTAAAGAGCGTCAGCGATTTCCTCGCCTGGGCGCGCACCAATCCGAAAGAGGCCTCTTATGGCTCGCCAGCAGCAGGCTCAACGCCTCACTTTATCGGGGCCTTGCTGGGGCTCAACAACAACACGCCATTGCAGCATGTGCCCTATCGCGGCTCGATACCCGGCATCACCGATGTGGTGGGCGGGCAGATTGCCGCCATGATTTGCCCGCATGGGGACCAA
>JANPDG010000041.1:0-10052 GCA_031431335.1 Polaromonas sp.
AGCACCGAGGAAGAAAAACAGTCACAGCTCAAGCGCCTAAATGACTTCCACACACTGCACGCGGCTACCTCGCCCGCCATGCTCAAACGCCTGCAACAAGCCGTCATCGCCAATCAAAACGTCTTCGACGTACTGATGGACGCCGTGCGCGTTTGTTCGCTTGGGCAGATTACCAATGCGCTGTTCGAAGTAGGCGGACAGTATCGGCGCAACATGTAGCGACATCATTACGCCAGAATGCATGCCACTTCACTCGTGTTGGACATGCTGCGTAACTCTGGTGCGTGGTCTGCGCAACGCGCCTCAGCCTGGGGGCAGCGTGTGCGAAATGCGCAGCCTGAAGGCGGTTTAAGCGGAGATGGCAGATCGCCTTGCAAGATTTGTATTTTTTTAGCCCGCTCTAATTGAGGGTCAGGAATCGGTATGGCAGACAGCAACGCGCGCGTGTAGGGATGCTGCGGCTGAGCGTACAAAGTCTTTTTATCCGCTTTTTCTACGGCACGGCCAAGGTACATCACCATAATACGGTCGCTAATATGGTTGACCACCGCAAGATCATGGGCAATAAAGATGAGCGCCAACCCCATCGACTGCTGCAGCTCTTTGAGCAAGTTGATAATCTGCGCCTGAATCGACACATCCAAAGCGGACACTGGTTCGTCACAAATAATCAACTTAGGCTGCAAAACAAGTGCCCGGGCAATGCCGATACGCTGGCATTGCCCGCCTGAAAACTCATGCGGGTAGCGATTGATATGTTGCTGCGACAGCCCTACACACCGCATCATATCCACCACCTTCGCCATGATTTCCTCGCGTTGCATGAATGGAAAATGGGTACGCAAAGGCTCGCTGACAATTTGCGCAATAGTCATCCTCGGGTTAAGCGAGGCTAGTGGATCTTGAAAAATCATCTGCACATCACGTCGCACCTTGAGCCACGACTGCGCCGCAGCTCCCACCAGCTCCTGGCCTTGCCAACGCACACTTCCAGCGGTCACAGGTATCAGGCTGAGCACGCCGCGCGCCAGCGTAGATTTTCCACACCCCGACTCACCTACTACACCTAAAGTTTCACCTGGGGCAATATCAAAACTCACTCCGTCTACCGCCTTGAGTGTGCGTGCCGGTGTCCAAGGCCACGCCTTGGCTGCTTTGACTTTGAAATGCACTTTCAAGTCGCGCACGGACAGCAGGCTAGAGGTCTCAGGCTGCAGCATGCACAGTCTCTTTTATATGAATTGATGCAGCGGCATTGCGCATGGTGGCAACCTGTTCAGCGCTTTGGTGGCAAGCACGCAAAGTGCCAGTGGCATGGATGTCAGCTAGAGCAGGCAGCTGCTCGCTGCATGTGGCGTTGGACAACACGCAGCGCGGCTGAAACGGACACCCAGCGACTGATCGCAACATGTTGGGTGGTGCACCAGGAATAGCGACCAATGGTGCTCCAGCAGTATCTATCCGCGCAATCGCGGCTAGCAAACCGACTGTGTAGGGATGCGATGGGCGATAAAAGATACTTTCCGCACTGCCTTGCTCCATCACACGGCCACCATACATCACCATCACTTGATCGCAAAGACCCGCCACTACGCCCAGATCATGCGTAATCAGCACAATCGCGGTGCCAAAGTCGCGCTGTAAATCGCGCAACAAAGATAATATTTGCGCTTGCACCGTCACATCCAGCGCCGTAGTAGGCTCGTCTGCAATCAACAACTCAGGCTCGCACAATAGCGCCATAGCAATCATGACCCGCTGACGCATACCGCCAGAAAATTCGTGGGGATAGGTGTTGATGCGGCTGGCGGCATCAGGGATCTTGACGGCATCCAGCATTTGAACTGATCGTGCACGCGCTGTCTTGCGGTCCATCCCTTTGTGACACTGCAGTACCTCCGTCATTTGCCGCTCGACCGTCAAATACGGATTAAGCGATGTCATGGGATCTTGAAAAATCATGGCCACCCTGTCGCCGCGAATTTTATTGATGGCGGCAGTAGACATAGTGAGTAAGTCTTGGCCTTTGTACAGCACCTGCCCAGTGGCACTGCCGTTTTTGGCAAGCAAGCCCATCATGGCCAATACACTTTGGCTCTTACCTGAGCCACTCTCACCTACGATGCCCAAGGTTTGGCCCGGTTGAAGTGAAAAGCCTATGCTGTTCACAGCATGCACGGCGCCGTCGCCAGTTGCAAACCGCACGCTAAGATCTTTGACTTGGATCAAACTCATGGGTTTTATTTTTCCTACTTACCGGTCTTTTGGGTCCAGCGCATCGCGCAGGCCATCACCAATAAAGTTAAAGCAATACAAAGTCAACGACAATAAAAGCGCCGGAAAAAGCAATATCCAAGGCGAAATTTCCATCACGGTGGTGCCATCATGGATCAGCACACCCCAGCTGGTCATGGGTTCTTGGATACCAAGGCCTAAAAACGACAACACCGATTCCACCAAAATCACACTGGGCACTGTGACCGTGGCATAGATCACCACAACCCCAAGCAAGTTAGGAATAATGTGCCTGAAAATTATGGCTCTAGTGCTGACGCCCAGAGCTCTAGCAGCCTCAACAAATTCTTTAGAGCGCAGCGCTAAGGTTTGCCCACGTACCACACGCGCCATAGTCATCCATGAAAAGACGGTAATGGTGATGACCACCAAATAAAACGCTCTGCCCAGTACAGTGATCAATAAAATTGCAATCAGCAAATAAGGCACGGCATACATCATATCAACTATGCGCATCATGAACGCATCTGTACGTCCACCAATAAATCCAGCGGTGGCACCCCATACGATGCCTACGCTAGCAGATGTGAGGGTGGCCAAGAGGCCCACCATCAATGAGATACGCCCACCCATCAATGTGCGCACCAGCAAATCTCTACCTGAATCATCAGTACCAAACCAATGGTAGTTCTTCCATGTAGGCGGCTGGCTCATGGCGTCCCAGTCTGTGCTGTCAAACGCATTAGGGAGCAGCCAAGGGCCTACAACGCAGGCCGTAACTATCAGCACCAAAATGCACACGCTCAGCACCGCTGCGCGATTGCGCTTAAAACGGATTAACGCATCAGACCAAGGGCTGCGGCCACGCACGGCATCCTCTACAGCGCTGCCCAGCGCAGTCACCAAGACATCGTTTTTAGGCGTCAAAAGCATAATCTTATATATGCATCAGTAACGAATCTTGGGGTCTAGCGCCGCATAAGTCAGGTCCACCAGTAGATTGATTGTTACAGCGATAAATGTGATTAGCACTACCAAGCCAAGCACCAAGGTGTAGTCGCGGTTGGCAGCGCCATTAACAATCAACTTTCCAATGCCCGGTAAAGAAAATACCGACTCGGTCACCACCGCAGCTGTGATGACAGAAATCACCATAGGGCCAATGAGTGAGACTACTGGCAGCAAAGCAGGTTTGAGCGCATGGCGAAAAACTATGGTGCGCGTAGGCAAGCCTTTAGCGCGTGCGGTGCGGATAAAGTTGCTGTTCATCACCTCAATCAGACTGCCGCGCATCACTCGGCCGATGGCCGTCATTTCAATAAACACCAGCAAGGTCACGGGCAGCACCATATAGCGTAGATCAAAATTATTCCAGCCTCCAGCAGGCGCCCAGCGCAGCCACACTGCAAAAACTAAAATCAGCACCGGCCCCACCACGAACGAGGGAAATGAATGGCCCAAATTGCCCAAAAACATCACCAAATAGTCCACGAAGCTGTTTTGCCTCAAAGCGGCAATGACACCCATGCTAATACCAATCACAATCGCCAAAACAGAAGCCGTTACACCTATAGCCAAAGACACAGGCAGCGCTTTAGCCACCAGCTCGTTGACAGTCCAGTCTTCGTAGCGAAACGATGCGCCCAAGTCACCGCGCAGCAAGCTGCCTAAGTAATACAGGTATTGCAACCATAAAGGCTCGTCTAAATGGTATTTAGCTTTTAAATTAGCCAACACCACAGGGGAGACTTTGATCTCTGCATCAAACGGCCCACCGGGTGTTGCGTGCAATAGCAAATAGCACACCGTGATAACGGCTAGTAGCGTTGGCAACGACGCCAGCGCGCGCCGCAGAGAATAAGACCACATCTTTGGACTTAATACTTTGCTTAATGTTTGATGATGTACAAGTCTTTAGAGCGGTAACGGTCTAGGGCGTTAATTTTGGACGTGCCACCGACATAGGCTTTCACTAAGCGGGGGCGTGTGTACTGTAGCAATGGAACGATGGGGTAGTCGTCCATGATCATTTGGGTGGCTTGCGTCAGCAAAACCTTGCGCTTTGCCTGGTCTTGTGTTTTGTAGCCCTCATCAATCACTGCTTGGGCTTTGCGGTTGCAGTAGCCTTGGCTGTTTTGATCAGAATCGCACTCCACCAAGGTTAAAAAAGTGTGCGCATCGTTGTAGTCTGCTAGCCAACCATTGCGCGCCATTTCATAGTCGCGGTCATCGCGTTTTTTTATCAACACCTTGAACTCCATGGCTTCGAGCTCAAGCTCAATGCCGAGCTTGCTTTTCCACTCCGAGGCCGCAAAGATGGCCATCTTCTTGTGGTAGTCGCTGGTGTTGTAGGAGAACTTGTATTTCGTGCCGGGCGCTACACCCGCCTCTGTCAGTAGTTTTTTAGCTTCAGCTACACGTTTTTCCATGGGCCATTTGACCCAATCATAGGTGGTGGGGCTCGCACCGTTAACGTTTTGCACAATCACACTGTAAGCGGGCACTTGGCCATCTGCTGTAACGCGTTGGGCCAAAATATCGCGATCAATCACCATGTTCAGTGCCTTGCGAACGCGCACATCTTTGTAGCTAGGATGATTAACATTAAGCGAGTAATAGCGTAGCCCAAGAATGGGATTATTCTGTGCTTCTTTAGGGTATTGCTGTTTGTATTTTTCGTAGGTACCTGGTGGAATTTCGTTCACCCAGTCGTTTTCGCCAGACTCAAACATTTTCACATCGGCTGCGCCCGACTCAACGGTAAGGTAGCTGACCTGCTCAAGCTGTACATTGGCTTTGTCCCAATACGTGATGGACTTGGTCAACACGATTTTGCTGTTGACTGACCATTCTTTCAGTTTGAAAGCCCCATTGCTCACCATATTAGCGGGCTTAGTCCACTCTTTACCAAATTTTTCGACCGTCGCTTTGTGCACCGCACCCAACTGCAAGTTCGACAACACATCAGGCAAAAATGCCACAGGAAATGAGGTTTTGATTTCCAGCGTGTACGCATCCAATGCTTTGACGCCCAGCTCAGAAGGCTGCTTTTTACCAGCAATAATGTCTTTACCGTTTGAAATAAAACCACCATACGTTGGTGCATATTTAGATCCTGTCGCCGGGGTCACCAAGCGGCGCATACCATAGACAAAGTCCTCGGCCGTGACGTTATCGCCGTTGGACCAGCTGGCGTTTTTGCGCAATTTAAATATCCAGGTTTGTGCATCATTTTGTTTCCAGCTCTCAGCCACACCGGGCACAATCTTTCCGTTGTTATCCGCCGCAGTGAGGCCTTCAAATAAGTCACGAATGACGTTATTGGCAGGCACCCCGGAGGCCAGCATCGGATCTAGTGTTTCAGGCTCAGCACCATTGTTGCGCACCAGCTCTTGTTTGGTGTGCAATTGCACGCCTGCGGGAACAACGGCGGCCCAAGCACCCGTAGTGCAGCTTAGTGCCAACGTGAGGCAAAGTGCTTTGATGGTGATAGTTGGATGTGTCATAAGTCATTCACAGTCAAATTAAAACGTGGAACATTTAAATCAGCGCTTACGTCTTGTCAAGGACAGTTAGTTTAGGGGCAAAACTTACGTAGCCGCTGAGTAAAAGCCCTTGATACGAGGTGATTAGCTACTCAGCCATGGGGTGTTTTTGTTGCAAGAAGTTATTTTCACTTTAAGGCAAGTTCACTTTAAATCAATACACCCCATAGTGAGCCATAGCGTTTAGCAGCTTTGATACCAACTCTAGCTCCGACTCACCTAAACTCTGTCACCAAGGTAACGTATGACCACTGTAGTCATAAAAGCCACCTGTCTGCGGCGGTTGCAATGCGTTCACTACGCTGAGAATCTCGCTGGCTGCCACATCGGGCGGCCTCACATTCAGGCCAGTTTTACCAAACGGCTCGCTGAGGGCGGTGGCTACTGTGCCGGGGTGGATGGCTACGCAGACTGAGAGTTTGCTGCGCCGGGTCATCTCAATCGATGCTGTTTTGACAATTTGATTGAGCGCGGCTTTGCTGGCGCGGTAGCCGTACCATCCACCCAAAGCATTGTCTCCAATGCTGCCAACTTTGGCCGAGATGCTGGCCATGCGCGTCACACGGTCGCGTGCTAGCAGCTGAGCGAAATGTTTAAACACCAGCGCAGGCCCAATGGCGTTGATCAGCATCACGCGCTGCAAATACGCTGCATCGAGCTGCGACCACGTGCGTTCTGGCCCCGCCCCATCGGTATGCAAGTAGCCCGTGGCCACGATGACCGTGCGCAGCGGAGCATCCGCGCACTGCGCCGCCACCCACTGGGCGCTGGCAGCTAGCGTAGCCTCGTCCGCATAATTTAGAGCAGGCGTGGTGCTACGGCCTAGGCTGAGCACTTGGCTGTAACTTGCATCGTTTTGCAAACTGCACACCATGGCCGCGCCCAAGCCGCCCGCAGCGCCAATGACCAAGGCAGTGGAAGGCGCAATGGATGAGAGAGTTGATGGCGATGGCGGGGCAGCTGTATAGGCACTATTCATGCCCCATTATGGCAAGGAGCTGAATTTTTGTTATGATTTTGGATGCAAAACCATTCAAAACCACACCCCAGCAATGAGCCCGTGTTCATTGCACCCGCGCAGTTTACCGACCCCGCTGCCGCGCTAGCCCAACTGCAACGCCTGTACGACAGCAGCCTAGCCCACCTGCGCACCAGCCTGCAGGCCTTCGTCACCGGCACCCTGCCGCCCGGCAAGGTGCGCGCCTGCTACCCATTTGTGCGCTTGCGCACCCACACGGTTGCCCGCGCGGCCACAGCCGACAAGCGCCGCAGCTACGGCTTTGTGCAAGGCCCCGGCATTTACGAGACCACCATCACCCGGCCCGACCTGTTTGCCAGCTATCTCATGAAACAGTTCGACCTGCTGCTGCGCAACCACGGCGGCACGCTAGAGGTGGGTATCAGCACCCACCCAATTCCTGTGCACTTTTCGTTTGCCGAGCATGACCATGTAGAAGGCAGCATGAACCCTGAGCGCCGCGCGCTGATGCGCGATGTGTTTGACCTGCCCGATCTGTCGGCCATGAACGACGACATTGCCAACGGCACCTTCGAGCCTGCGCCCGGCCAGCCGCAGCCGCTGGGCTTGTTTACCGCGCCGCGCACCGACTATTCGCTGCACCGTCTGCGCCACTACACCGGCACGTCCACCGAGCACTTTCAAAACTATATTCTGTTCACCAACTACCAGTTTTATATCGACGAGTTCGTCAAACTGGGCCACGAGGCCATGAAAGACCCGGCCAGTGAATACATCGCGTTTGTAGAGCCGGGCAACGTGGTCACGCGCCGCGTCGGCCTGCCTGCAGAAGAGCTTGACGCCCTGGGCAAAGAGCCGCCGCGCCTGCCGCAAATGCCCGCCTACCATTTGGTGCGCGCTGACCACAGCGGTGTGACGATGGTCAACATTGGCGTAGGCCCCGCCAATGCCAAAAACATCACCGACCACATCGCCGTGCTGCGCCCCCATGTGTGGCTCATGCTGGGCCACTGCGCCGGTCTGCGCAACACGCAGGCGCTGGGCGACTATGTGCTGGCCCACGCTTATGTGCGCGACGACCATGTGTTAGATGACGACCTGCCGCTATGGGTGCCTATTCCCGCGCTGGCCGAGGTGCAAACTGCCATGCAGCAAGCCGTGGCTGAAGTGACGCAGCTGCCTAGCAGCGACCTGAAAAAGATCATGCGCACGGGCACGGTGGCCAGCACCGACAACCGCAACTGGGAGCTGCTGGGCTACCACCACCTGACCAAGCGCTTTAACCAAAGCCGCGCGATTGCACTGGACATGGAAAGCGCCACGATAGCTGCCAACGGGTTTAGGTTTCGTGTTCCCTATGGCACGCTGCTCTGTGTGAGCGACAAGCCGCTGCACGGCGAGATCAAGCTGCCGGGCATGGCCAACCAGTTTTACCGCGACCGGGTGGATCAGCATTTGCGTATTGGTATGCGGGCGCTCGAATTTTTGCGTGCTGAGGGTACTGAGAAGCTGCACAGTCGCAAGCTGCGCAGCTTTGCGGAGGTGGCGTTTCAGTAGTGTTTACTATTATTTTAATAGCATACTATTGAATATCCACGTCGGAAAAGTGCTCATTTTTCTTGAAAAAACGTGTCGGTTGATATGACTTGTTTTTTGTTTTGTAGCGCAGCTGGCCGGCGGTGCTACTGTGACCTTGGTCGACTATTCGCCAGCGCTTGACCTGCACGCTAACCCCCGCGTTCGACCGCAAACCACTCCAGCACCGGCACCGTGCCCGGCAGCACAGGTTCCACGGTCACCGGCAGTTGCTGCCACGCAAAACTCTGGCCTTCACGCATGTGCAGCTCGCCAGTCCAGTCAAACACTTTGCAAAAATTAAGCTGCACCAGCGCATGCGGATAGTCCACCAGCTCTTGCTTCCAGGCGTGCGCCGCGCCAATGGTGATGCCAATCTCCTCGATCAGCTCGCGGCGCAAAGCCGCTTCAACTGTTTCGCCAGCCTCTAGCTTGCCGCCCGGAAACTCCCAGTAGCCTTCATACACCTTGCCTGCGGGGCGCGAGGTGAGTAAAAATGCACCGTCGGGGCGGATGAGAACGCCGACAGCCACTTCGACTATTGTGCGGTCAGCGCCGCCTGCGCGGGGCAGGTGGCTGTCGGCTTGTAAAGTGCTAGCGCTAGGCGCAAGTGAAGTCATTACTTAAACTACTCAAAGCGCCACATGCCGACCCGCATAGTCGCGTGCAAACTGATACGCCACGCGGCCGCTGCGCGAGGCGCGCTCTAGGGCCCAGATCAACGACTCGGGCTTGGCCGCTTCAATGGCTGGCTCGCTCACCTTGAACGAGCGGAGCCACTGGGCCACAATAGTCAAATACTCGTCTTGGCTGAACGGGTAAAAGCTCACCCACAGGCCAAAGCGCTCAGACAGCGAGATTTTTTCTTCCACACCTTCGCCGGGGTGCACTTCACCATCGGCAGTGTGCGTGTAGGTGAGGTTTTCTTTCATGTACTCGGGCAGCAGATGGCGGCGGTTGCTGGTGGCGTAGATCAGCACGTTGGCTGACGCGGCAGACACGCTGCCGTCTAGCACCGACTTGAGCGCTTTGTACGAGCTTTCGCCATCGTCAAAACTCAGGTCATCGCAAAACACAATAAATTTTTCAGGTCGATCAGCCACCACGTCCATGATGTCGACCAAGTCGATCAAATCAGCTTTGTCTACCTCAATCAAACGCAATCCTTGCGCGGTGTATTCGTTCAAACACGCTTTGATCAGCGACGACTTGCCCGTACCGCGCGCACCCGTCAGCAGCACATTGTTGGCAGGCAAGCCTTGCACAAACTGCAATGTGTTGCGCTGAATTTTTTCTTTTTGTGCCTCGATTTCTTTCAGGTCGCTCAGCGCCATCTTGCCCACATGGCGCACCGGCTCCAGCGCGCCGTGGCCACTGCTGCGCTTGCGGTAGCGCCAGGCGTTGGCGGCTGTCCAGTCCGGTGCAGACAATGGCTGCGGCAGCACAGACTCAATGCGCGCCAGCAGGCTCTCGGCTCTGACGAGTAAGTGTTCAAATTTTTCGTTCATGGCGTTGCCTTCAAATGTGGGTGGCGATAAATACGCCATTGCCCACCACGAAACTCAATTTCTTTTTCAAAAGCACAGCCCACGCTGAGAGCTAATTTGACAGAGGCAGAGTTGTCAACATGGATAAAGCTGATTAAGGCAAGTTCTGGCATGGATGCCGATGCAGCAGCTTGCACGCCCCGTACCGCTTCACTTGCAAAGCCTTTACCC
>JANPDG010000042.1:0-8146 GCA_031431335.1 Polaromonas sp.
CCCAAGGTGGACTTGGCGGCCATGCTGCGCGACCTAGGCCAGCGCGAGATCAATGAGCTGCATGTCGAAGCGGGCTTTAAGCTCAATGGCTCGCTGCTGCGGGCGGGCTTGGTGGACGAGCTGCTGGTCTACACAGCGCCCAAGCTGCTGGGGCCAGGCATGGGCATGGCCAACTTGCCTGAGCTGGCAGCCCTGGACAACGCCGTGCAGCTAGACTTTCGATCCGCTGAGTTGGTGGGCGAGGATCTGCGCACGGTGGTGCGGCTGCGAGGGCGGGGAATTTTTTAATTGCGCGTTTAACTTGGCGTTTTAGCGTGGGCATGCAGATTTAAGTCGCCAGTTCTAGGGTTTCGTCTCCCGCAGCACTTCAGACAGGCCGAAACCCTGCGAAAATAGCTTCATGTTTACAGGCATCATTACAGGTGTGGGGCGCATCGCCGCAGTCCACCCGCTAGGCAATAGCTCTTTCCACGGCAAGCGCCTGACCATCGCTACGCCTGTACAGTACTTGGATGACGTAGGCTTGGGTGACAGCATTGCGCTCAACGGGGCCTGTATGACCGTGACCACGCTAGATGTAGCTGCCAGGCAATTCACTATCGACATTTCTGCCGAATCTCTGGACAAAACTGCCGGGCTTGACGGTCTGAGCACTATCAACCTTGAAAAAGCCTTGCGCGCAAACGACCGCTTAGGTGGCCATATTGTCAGTGGCCATGTGGACGGTGTGGGTCATGTGAGCCACTTTGCGCAAATCGGCGAAAGCTGGGAGCTGCGCGTCATGGCTCCCACGCATCTGGCTAAATATCTGGCCTACAAAGGCTCTATCACCATCAACGGGGTGAGCCTGACTGTCAACAGCGTGCAGGACGGTGCTGGCGGCTGCGAGGTGAGCATTAATTTGATACCGCACACGGTGGAAAACACGGCACTCGGTACGCTTCAATCAGGCTTAGCGGTAAATATTGAGATTGACACCGTGGCGCGGTATGTGGAGCGCATGCTGTCGCTCGCTGGCACACACAACACCCAATAAAGGAAGTTATATGACGGTACATGCGATTAAATCGGCGATTGAACCCGTAGCCATCTCCAAGGTGGAAGACATTGTGGCCGACATGCGCGCGGGCAAAATAGTGATCTTGGTTGATGAAGAAGACCGCGAAAATGAAGGTGATTTGGTGCTGGCGGCCGACCACGTGACCGCAGAGGCCATTAACTTTATGGCCCGCTTTGGCCGCGGCCTAATATGCCTTACGCTGACCAAAGAGCGCTGCGAGCACTTGAAGCTGCCTCCTATGGCCACCCGCAACGGCACCAAGCACAGCACCGCGTTTACGGTGTCGATAGAAGCGGCTGAGGGCGTGACTACGGGTATCAGCGCGGCTGACCGTGCGCGCACCGTGCAAGCGGCCGTGGCTGCCAACACACGAGCCGACGATCTGGTGCAGCCGGGCCATATTTTTCCGCTGCAAGCGGTGGATGGCGGCGTGCTGATGCGCGCGGGCCACACCGAGGCGGGCTGCGACTTGGCAGCGATGGCAGGCTGCTCGCCGAGTGCAGTGATTTGCGAGATCATGAAAGACGACGGCACGATGGCGCGCCTGCCAGACTTGCAGCTGTTTGCGGCTGAGCATGGACTAAAGATTGGCACGATTGCTGATTTGATTGAGCACCGCAGCCGCAACGAAAGCCTGGTGGAGAAAATCGGCCAGCGCAGCATGCAAACCAGCTACGGTGAATTTACGGCTGTCGCTTTTAAAGACAAGCCCAGCCAAGGCGTGCACATCGCCTTGGTCAAAGGCCAATGGAAACCAGAAGACGCCGTAGCCGCGCGCGTACATGAGCCCCTGAGCGTGCTAGACGCGCTAGAGGTCAACCGCCCAATGCACAGCTGGAGCTTAGATGCCAGCCTGAAATACATTGCCCAGCAAGGCCGCGGTGTGGCTGTGCTGCTTAACTGCGGAGAGAGTGCGGCGCAGCTGGTGGCGCAGTTTGAGGGCTTGGCCCGGTCAGCACAAGCGCCTGAACGCGGCCGCATGGACCTGCGCACCTACGGCATTGGCGCGCAGATATTGCGCGAGGTAGGCGTGAGCCGCATGATGCTGATGGGCAAGCCGCGCCGCATGCCCAGCATGATGGGCTATGGGCTAGAAGTAGCCGGTTTTATTGCCAACGCAGAATAAGGAAGCAAAATGTTTGGAGCAGACAAAGGCAAAGCCGCACGCGATATGCTAGACGGACGCAAGCTGTACATCGGCATTGTGCAAGCGCGCTTTAACGCGCAGATTACCAACGCGCTGGCAGATGCGTGCAAAAAAGAGCTGATCGCACTGGGCGTGCAAGACAAGCACATTGACCATGTGCTGGTACCCGGCGCATTAGAGGTGCCTGTCGCCCTGCAAGCCTTGGCCGAGAAGAACCAATACGACGCGCTGATTGCCTTGGGCTGCATCATCCGCGGCGAGACCTACCACTTTGAGCTGGTGGCCAACGAGTCTGGCGCAGGTGTGAGTAAAGTGTCATTGGACTACAAGCTGCCAATTGCCAACGCCATCATCACCACCGAAGACGTGGCCCAAGCCATCGCCCGCCAGACCGACAAAGGCACTGACGCTGCCCGTGTGGCGGTGGAGATGGCCAATATACTCAACGAACTGGCTTAATGACAATGCAACACTCTCTGCAACCCAACAGCCACCCAGACAAAGCACCCGCCAACCCTTCAGAGCCTAAAGCCAAAGCCCCTGCCCGCTCTGGCCGCACGCGCGCACGCGAGTTTGCGATTCAGGCGCTGTACCAGCACTTGGTAGGCAAAAACGAAGCATCGGACATTGACGTGTTCACCCGCGACCTGCAGGGTTTTAGCAAAGCCGATGCTGCGCACTACGATGCCGTATTTCACGGCTGCGTACTGCAAGCGCAGGCGCTGGACGACGCCATCGTGCCCCATCTAGACCGCCCCTTGAACGAAATATCGCCTGTAGAGCGCGCCATCATGTGGCTAGGCGCTTACGAGCTAGAGCACTGCCTGGACGTGCCTTGGCGCGTGGTGCTTAACGAGTATATTGAGCAGGCCAAAGCCTTCGGCGGCACCGATGGCCACAAGTATGTCAACGGTGTACTCAACAAATTGGCCCCCATCTACCGCGCGCTAGAAGTTGCCAGCGACAAGGCGCCCAGCAACAAACACGCTGGCAAAGCCAGTAAGCCGTTTTAAGTCAGGCCAACTCAGCGCTTGCCTATGCACCCACTGCATCGTCCACCGCTGCGTATGTCTAAGCGCGCTCAGAACATCGAGCCGTTTTATGTGCTGGAGGTAGGCAAAGCCGCATCCAAGCTGGCTGCCCAAGTGGCGCACACCGACAAACCCATGATTTTCGTGAACATCGGTGAGCCTGATTTCACAGCTCCGCCCTTGGTGCGCGAAGCAGCAGTGCGCGCTATACACGATGGCGCTACGCAATACACCAACGCTACCGGCATGGGCGAGCTGCGCGAACGCATCAGCGCTTGGTATGCCAGCCGTTTTGGTGTGCAGGTGCCTGCCAAGCGCATTGTGCTGACTGCGGGTGCCTCGGCTGCGCTGCAGTTGGCGTGTTTAACTTTGGTTGAAGCTGGCGACGAAGTGCTGATGCCCGACCCCAGCTATCCATGCAATCGCCATTTTGTGGCAGCAGCCAACGGCACGGCCAAGCTGATTGCGTGCACGCCGCAAGAACGGTTTCAGTTGACGGCGGCGAAGGTGGAGGCGGCTTGGACACACGAGGGCAACATAAAAACGCGTGGCGAAAGTAACGCAAAAACGTGTGGCGAAAGTAACGCAAAAACGCGTGGCGTTTTGTTAGCCTCCCCCTCCAACCCCACAGGCACCTCCATCCATCCGCAGGAGCTGCGCGCTATTCACAACGTGGTCAGTACGCGCGGTGGCTTTACGATGGTCGATGAGATTTATCTGGGCCTGAGCCACGACGACACTTTTGGCCAAAGCGCGCTGGGTATTGACGATCAAATCATCAGCATCAACAGCTTTAGCAAATATTTCAGCATGACAGGCTGGCGTTTAGGCTGGATGGTGGTGCCCGAGGCGCTGGTGGGCACAATAGAAAACCTGGCCCAGCATCTGTACATTTGCCCGAGCACAATTTCGCAACGCGCTGCACTGGCTTGCTTTGAGACGGACAGCTTGGCCGAGTACGAGCGCCGCCGCGCCGAGTTCAAAGCCCGGCGTGACTACTTTATTCCTGCGCTGCGCAGCTTAGGCTTCGGTGTACCCGTAGAACCTGATGGCGCTTTTTATGTGTATGCAGACTGCTCTCAGGTTGCGGCCAAATTGCAAGTCACAGGCAGCTGGGACTTTTGCTTTGAGATGATGCGCCGGGCCCATATAGCCATCACACCGGGGCGTGATTTTGGTAGCAATAGCACTGACCAGTTTGTGCGCTTTTCTACCGCCAGCTCAATGCACGACCTGCGCACAGCCATAGCGCGCATGCGCGAGGTACTGGGCTAAATGTTTGCCTGGCCTGTTCGCGTGTATTGGGAAGACACCGATGCAGGCGGCATTGTGTTTTATGCCAACTATTTAAAGTTCATGGAGCGCGCCCGCACCGAGTGGCTGCGCTCGCTGGGTGTGTCGCAAAGCGCGCTGCGCGAGACCACTCCTAGTCAAGCTGGCGGCATGTTTGTGGTGACAGACACACAGTTGCAATACAAACAACCCGCCCGCCTAGACGATCAACTTTTGGTTACAGCGCAAATTGTAGAAAACAGCCGAATTACGCTTACTATAGTACAAGAAATTCGACTTTTTCCGAAGCAGAATCTACATAGTTCGCTATTAAATAATGAGCTACTTAACTCTCCCATTAACCCACCACAGCCCAGCGCACAGGAACTTAGCCGCCTACCGCTGGTCTGCAGTGGACAGATACGCGTTGCCTGGGTTGATGCCGCAACTTTTAAACCCACCAAAATCCCAACGCACGTCCTAGAGGTATTGCAGTGAACCAAGACTTATCCATATTGCATTTGATTATTAACGCCAGCTTTGTGGTGCAAGCCGTGATGCTTCTGCTGGTGGTGGTGTCCGTGGCCAGCTGGGCAGCGATCTTTCGCAAGATCATTGCGATCAACAAAATCAAGGGGCTCAATGAAGAGTTTGAGCGCGAGTTTTGGTCAGGCACTTCCCTCAATGAGCTGTTTGCGTCAGCCGCGCAAAACGCCAAAAAATCGGGTCCGATGGAACGTATATTTGCCAGCGGCATGCGCGAATACCAAAAGCTGCGTGAGCGCCGCATTGCCGACACCTCCACGCTGATGGACGGCGCGCGCCGCGCCATGCGCGCCAGCTACCAGCGCGAGATGGATGCTGTAGAGTCCAATCTGTCGTTCTTGGCCTCGGTAGGCAGCGTGTCGCCCTATGTGGGTTTGTTTGGCACGGTGTGGGGCATCATGCATGCGTTCACGGGCTTGGCGTCGCTGCAGCAGGTCACGCTGGCCACTGTGGCTCCCGGCATTGCCGAGGCACTGGTGGCCACTGCCATTGGCTTGTTTGCGGCTATTCCTGCGGTGGTGGCCTACAACCGGTTTGCACGCGATATTGACCGTGTGGCCATCAAGCTAGAGACCTTTATCGAAGAGTTCTCCAATATTTTGCAGCGCAACTTAGGCGCCCATGCTGCGCAAAATATGGCCCAAAGTGTGCCTAGCAGCACCACAGCCAACGGCTACTAAGCAGGAGACACGCCATGCCCGCCATGATGTCCCGAGGCCGAGGCCGCCGCACCATCAACGAGATCAATATGGTGCCCTTTATTGACGTGATGCTGGTGCTGCTGATCATTTTCATGGTGACCGCGCCGCTGATTACGCCCAGTGTGGTGGACCTGCCCAGCGTAGGCAAAGCGACCAAGCAGCCTGATGCGGTGATTGCGGTGGTGGTGCAAAAGGACGACTCACTAGAGCTTAAAAGCGGTAAGTCGCTAGAAACATCAGTGCCCAGCTCGCTGGCGCAGATCGCGGGCCAGGTGAAAAAACTGCAAGCTGGCAATGCCAATATCGCCGTGGTGATTAGCGCTGACAAAGCCGTCAAGTATGAAACCGTGGTCAAGGTGATGGACAACTTGCAGCGCGCGGGCATTGCGCGGGTCGGCTTGTCGGTGCAATTAGCCAAATAATTAGGCTCTCACCATGCCTAGCGCTTTTGACCGTGTTGAATTTGCCCCACCCGCGCAGCCCGGCACGGTGCGGGCAATGGGCTTGGCCATTTTGGCCCACCTGCTGCTGGTAGGCGCGCTGACTTGGGGCGTGAACTGGAAAAGCCAAAGCACCACGCTATCCACCGCACAGGCCGAGCTGTGGTCTAGCGTGCCTCAACAGGCAGCGCCGCGTGCGGCTCTGCCGCCGCCAGAGCCACCCCCCGTGGCCAGACCACAGCCGCGGCCTGAGCCCAAGCCCATCCCGCCTACGCCGCCGGTCAAAGCGCCCGATATTGTTGACAAGCAAGACAAGCCCATTCCCAAAGCGGTTGTAAAACCAGCTGACAAACCACCCGAGCCCGCCAAGCCAGAGCCCGCCAAGCCAGAGCCCGCTAAACCTGACCCGGCCGTTGCCAAACGCGAAGCCCAGCGCAAAGCCGCCGAAGACGCCGCCGAGCGCGAAAAAGACCGCCAAGATGCCATTAACCGGTCTGTCAAACTCGCTGGCAGCGGCGCGCCCGATGCCGTAGGTACAGCGCCCCAGTCGAGCGGCGGCAGCGCCACAGTCAGCGACGGCAACGCTATTCGCGACATCATCAAGCAAAACACCAGCGCGCGCTCAGAGTTTGACAAGGCTCTGAAAACCACTTTTGACATCCGCATTTCAGGGTCTGGCCAGATTTTGTCGATCCGCATGGTCAAAAGCAGTGGCAACCCCGCTTGGGACGATACCGCCCTGCGCGGCATTGAGCTAACCCGTGAAAAAGGCGGTATTCCGGGGGCTATAGCCGCTAGGGTGCCATCAAGCTTTCCGGTCAATGTCAGCCCGTAAAGCTGTGAAGTACCTTTAAAAACGCCTAGTAACTTGATGAAACTAGGGTTAAGCCTAGCAACTTGTAACCAGCACTGTCAACCTCTGTCAGCACGGGCCGTTATAGTACTGCGGTCTTAGAACCCTTCTGAGCCACACAAAAAACCACCACCCTCCGAGGAATTTGTTATGTTGAAAAAACTGTTTGTTTTGTTTGCCCTAATGTACGCAGCCATGGCTTTTGCCGCAACTGACGTGAACAAGGCCACCGCAGCTGAACTCGACGCCATCAAAGGCATTGGCCCCGGCATTTCCGGCAAAATCTTGGACGAGCGCAAAAAAGGCGCGTTCAAAGACTGGGACGACCTGATTACCCGCGTGAACGGCGTAGGCGAAACCAACGCGGCCAAGTTCTCTGCTGAAGGCATGACCGTAGGCGGCTCTAGCTTCAAAGGCGTTGCTGCCAAGCCAGCTGCCAAAGCTGACAGCGCCAAGCCAGCCGCTCCAGCCGCTGCTGCCCCTGCCAAAGACGCCATGGCCAAAGATGCCAAGCCTGCAGCTCCAGCTGCACCGGCTGCTACCCCAGCCAAAGACGCTAAGCCAGCCGCCGCTGCACCTGCTGCAGCTCCTGCTGCTGCTGCCAAGCCAGACGCAAAAGCTGAAGCCGCTGCTAAGAAAGAAGCCGACAAAAAGGCCAAAGACGAAGCTAAAGCCAAAGCTGCCGAAGACAAGAAAACCAAAGCCGACGCTGACAAAAAAGCCAAGGCTGACGCCAAGGCCGCTAAAGATGCCAAGCCAGCTGCTGCTAAAGACGCAAAAGCTGACAGCGCCAAGCCAGCTGCCAGCGCCGCCAAAAAGTAATCTCTTCTTAGGCATCCCCTGTAAAAAAGCCCGGTTCGCCGGGCTTTTTTACGTTCCGACTCTGCTTTTCAGGCCGATGACCGACCTATTTTTCAGTGGGTATCTGTTGTATCTTGAGAAGACGATTTTAGGTCACTACTGTCCGGTATTTTCAGAACAAATCCATCTGAGGGCTAAGTAGGCGATCCTCTAGGCTGGGCAATGCGTTGTGAACCATTTGGTGCAGCGAGACTTTTTCGAACATATTGACCTCTACGAGCTGCAGGAATAACTG
>JANPDG010000043.1:0-2378 GCA_031431335.1 Polaromonas sp.
CCTGTGGGACGCTGACATCACCGGTTCGCTCGCTCACGCTGAGATGCTGGCGGCGCAAAAAATCATCAGCGCCGCAGACCACGCCAGCATTCAAAAAGGCATGGCGCAAATTCGCAGCGAGATTGAAGCGGGCGGATTTGAATGGAAGCTCGATTTAGAAGACGTGCACCTGAACATCGAGTCGCGCCTAATCAGCCTGGTGGGCGACGCTGGCAAGCGCCTGCACACTGGGCGTAGCCGCAACGACCAAGTAGCCACTGATGTGCGGCTGTGGCTGCGCGGCGAAATTGACCTGATTGGAGCGCTGCTGACCGACCTGCAAAAAGCGCTGCTCGAAGTGGCCGAGGCAAACATCGAAGTGATCTTGCCCGGATTTACCCACCTGCAAGTGGCCCAGCCCGTGAGCTTTGGCCACCACATGCTGGCGTATGTCGAAATGTTTGCACGCGACGCCGAGCGCATGCAAGATGTGCGCAAGCGCGTGAACCGCCTGCCCCTGGGCAGCGCCGCGCTGGCAGGCACCAGCTACCCGCTAGACCGCGAGCGCGTAGCCAAAACCCTGCACATGGTGGACGACGCAGGCAACCCGCAGGTCTGCCAAAACTCGCTCGACGCAGTGAGCGACCGCGATTTTGCCATTGAATTCACTGCAGCAGCCTCTCTGGCCATGGTGCACATCAGCCGCTTAAGTGAAGAGCTGATTTTGTGGATGAGCCAAAACTTTGGCTTTATCAAAATAGCCGACCGCTTCACCACCGGCAGCTCCATCATGCCGCAGAAAAAAAACCCCGATGTGCCCGAACTGGCACGCGGCAAAACAGGCCGCGTGGTGGGCCATATGAAGGGCCTGATCACGCTAAAGAAAGGCCAGCCTCTGGCCTACAACAAAGACAACCAAGAAGACAAAGAACCGCTGTTTGACACCGTAGACACCCTCAAAGACACGCTGCGCATCTTTGCCGAGATGATCGGCGGACAAATGAACGTTGCGACGGGCGTGAAAGAAGGCGGTATCACCGTCAACCCACCCGCCATGGAGCAAGCCGCCAGCAGAGGCTACGCCACTGCCACCGACCTGGCAGACTATTTGGTCAAAAAAGGCCTGCCGTTTCGCGATGCCCACGAGACAGTGGCCCATGCAGTCAAGGCAGCTATTTCGCACAACGTAGATTTGTCTGAACTGCCACTAGCAGTGCTGCAGGGCTTTAATGCCAGCATTGAAAAAGATGTGTACGAAGTGCTGAGCCTGCGCGGCTCGCTCAATGCCCGTAACACGCTGGGCGGCACAGCGCCTGCGCAGGTGCGGCTGCAGGTCGCGCGGCACCGGGTGCGGTTGGGGTAGGTTCCTGCTGCCACGCTCTTGTTTCGCTCCTAACTTTTGTATTGCTTTCGCGGCGCAGCGTGTCCGTTGGGCCTGCGCCCCGGTCTGAAGCCCGTTTTGCAGGTACGCTGGGCGGGGAGAGTTCAGTCTGCGACCTAGTGGTTGATTGACGCTTCACTGCGGCACACATTCGATTGCGGACCATCTGTCTGTTGTACGGTGCTTTACATAGTGAGCTGGACGTTTTTCCAACTTTTTAGGGCATTTTTCCGACGTAGATATTCAATAGTTCGCTATGCTTTTCGTAGTGATTAGTGTTCAAACCGAAGACTCCCAGCAGCTTACCGCTACCCTAACCAAGTGACGAGCGCGCTGCCAGAAGCGCTGTGCCGGGACACAAGGGGCTAAAGGGACTAAAGGACAAAGCTAAACAGTAAAACAAAACTCCGCAACAAAAGCATCCTGCTCACCCTTGCGCAAATAGCCCAACGGATTGGCCATAACGCGGCATGAGCGGGACGCAGAGGCATGCACATAGTCACTAGGGCAATGCAAATGCCCATGCAACCACACATCTGCGTGGTCTAGATACTCATCTATGGCGTTGCAAAACCCAGCGGTTGATGGTGTGAGCCCGTAGCGCGGGTCGGCGCTGCGCAGGCTGGGGGCGAAGTGGGTGACGACGACGGTGGGGGTTTGCGGCGCGGTGGGCGGAACGGCCAAAGCTCCCTTAAGCCACTGCTGGCACAGCACGGCTTGCTCGCGCATGTCTTCGGCCAGCCACGGTGCGCCAGCGCGTGTGGTGGCGGCTTTTTTAAGGTAGAAGTTAGCGGCGCGAAAGGCTTTGCCGCGCAAGCGCAATTGTTCGGTGTAATCGCCCTTGGCTTTGCCTAGCTGGGCCAGCGCGTCGTAGTCACTCCACAGTGTGGTGCCTACAAATCGCACATGGCCTGAGCCGTGTGGGTCGCCCGGCGGGCGAGGCACGTTCAGCACAGTGCGCTCTAGCCATGTAATGCCCAGCCGAGCACACACCTCTTGCAGCCGGGCGTGGGCAGTA
>JANPDG010000044.1:0-2043 GCA_031431335.1 Polaromonas sp.
CCTGTGGGACGCTGACATCACCGGTTCGCTCGCTCACGCTGAGATGCTGGCGGCGCAAAAAATCATCAGCGCCGCAGACCACGCCAGCATTCAAAAAGGCATGGCGCAAATTCGCAGCGAGATTGAAGCGGGCGGATTTGAGTGGAAGCTCGATTTAGAAGACGTGCACCTGAACATCGAGTCGCGCCTAATCAGCCTGGTGGGCGACGCTGGCAAGCGCCTGCACACTGGGCGTAGCCGCAACGACCAAGTAGCCACCGATGTGCGGCTGTGGCTGCGCGGCGAGATTGACCTGATTGGCGGCCTGTTGACCGACCTGCAAAAAGCGCTGCTCGAAGTGGCCGAGGCAAACATCGAAGTGATCTTGCCTGGATTTACCCACCTGCAAGTGGCCCAGCCCGTGAGCTTTGGCCACCATATGCTGGCCTATGTCGAAATGTTTGCACGCGACGCCGAGCGCATGCAAGATGTGCGCAAGCGCGTGAACCGCCTGCCCCTGGGCAGCGCAGCACTGGCAGGCACCAGCTACCCGCTAGACCGCGAGCGCGTAGCCAAAACCCTTAACATGGTAGACGACGCAGGCAACCCGCAGGTCTGCCAAAACTCGCTTGACGCGGTGAGCGACCGCGATTTTGCCATCGAATTCACCGCAGCAGCCTCTGTGGCCATGGTGCACATCAGCCGCCTGTCTGAGGAGCTGATTTTGTGGATGAGCCAAAACTTTGGCTTTATCAAAATAGCCGACCGCTTTACTACCGGCAGCTCCATC
Source organism: Polaromonas sp. (assembly GCA_031431335.1). Lineage (GTDB taxonomy): Bacteria > Pseudomonadota > Gammaproteobacteria > Burkholderiales > Burkholderiaceae_C > JAAFIP01. Next base: position 770 of record JANPDG010000044.1, read on the forward strand.
ATGCCGCAGAAAAAAAACCCCGATGTGCCCGAACTGGCACGCGGCAAAACCGGCCGCGTGGTTGGCCATTTGATGGGCCTGATCACGCTGATGAAAGGCCAACCCCTGGCCTACAACAAAGACAACCAAGAGGACAAAGAACCGCTGTTTGACACCGTAGACACCCTCAAAGACACGCTGCGCATCTTTGCCGAGATGATCGGCGGACAACTGAACGTTGCGACGGGCGTGAAAGAAGGCGGTATCACTGTGAACGCCCCCGCCATGGAGCAAGCCGCCAGCAGAGGCTACGCCACTGCCACCGACCTGGCAGACTATTTGGTTAAAAAAGGCCTGCCGTTTCGCGATGCCCACGAGACGGTGGCCCATGCTGTCAAGGCAGCTATTTCGCACAATGTAGATTTGTCTGAGCTGCCCTTAGCGGTGCTGCAAGGCTTTAATGCCAGCATTGAAAAAGACGTGTACGAAGTGCTCAGCCTGCGAGGCTCGCTGAACGCGCGCAACACACTGGGCGGCACTGCGCCTGCACAAGTGCGCTTGCAGGTGGCGCGGCACCGGGCACGTTTGGGGTAGATTGGATTTTTTGGCACTTTTCCGAAGTGGATATTAAATAGTTTGCTACTATTTTCATAGTATTAAGTGTTCAAACCGTAATACAAAACTCCGGGAAAAACGCAGCTTGCTCGCCCTTGCGGGCATACCCCAGCGGGTTAGCCAACACGCGGCATGGGCCGTGCAGGCCTGTGTGAATATAGTCGCTGGGGCAATGCAAATGGCCGTGCAGCCAGACATTGGCGTGGTCTAAAAAATGGTCGATTGAATTGCAAAACCCGGCGGTTGATGGGGTGAGGCCGTAGCGCGGGTCGGCGCTGCGCAGGCTGGGGGCGAAGTGGGTAATGACCACGGTGGTGGTTTGCGCTGCAGGGGGCGCATCGGCCAAGGTCTTTTGCAGCCATGTTTGGCACGCCACGGCTTGCTCGCGCATGTCTTCGGCCAGCCACGGTGCGCCAGCGCGTGTGGTGGCGGCTTTTTTAAGGTAGAAGTTAGCGGCGCGATACGCTTTGCCGCGCACGCGCAGTTGTTCGGTGTAATCGCCCTTGGCTTTGCCCAGCTGGGCCAGCGCGTCGTAGTCGCTCCACAGTGTGGTGCCTACAAATCGCACATGGCCTGAGCCGTGTGGGTCGCCCGGCGGGCGAGGCACGTTCAGCACAGTGCGCTCTAGCCATGTAATGCCCAGCCGAGCACACACCTCTTGCAGCCGGGCGTGGGCAGTA
>JANPDG010000045.1:0-1503 GCA_031431335.1 Polaromonas sp.
AATTAGCCAGTTTTCCGACGTGGATATTGGAAAGTATGCTATTAATAACGTAGTAATACCAGAGTATGTCAACTACGCCGCCTACACCGAAGCTGGCGGCTACGCACTGCCCAAGGCGCTGGCCAATGGAACCCGAGATGCTGAAAGCATCATCAAAACCTTAGAAGATTCTGGCTTGCGCGGCTTGGGCGGCGCGGGCTTTGCGGCAGGGCGCAAATGGCGCATTGTGCGCGACCAGCCTGCCCCCAAGCTGATGGCGATTAATATCGACGAAGGCGAGCCTGGCACCTTCAAAGACCGCACCTATCTGGAGCGTGACCCACATCGCTTTTTAGAAGGCATGTTGGTAGCTGCCCAAGTAGTGGGTATTGACGCTGTTTATATTTATTTGCGCGATGAATACCATGACTGCCGCCATGTGCTAGAGCGTGAGCTCGCAGCTTTGCAAGCTAACCCTCCGTGCAAGCTGCCCTTGATCGAGTTGCGGCGCGGCGCGGGCGCCTATATTTGCGGCGAAGAGTCCGCCATGATCGAGAGCATCGAGGGCAAGCGCGGCGAGCCTCGCATGCGCCCGCCTTATATAGCGCAGGTTGGCTTGTTTGGCCGCCCTACGCTAGAGCACAATTTTGAAACCCTGCACTGGGTGCGCGATTTGGTCGAGAAAGGTGCCGACTGGTTCGCATCGCAAGGCCGCCATGGCCGCAGTGGCCTGCGCAGCTTTAGCGTGAGCGGCCGGGTGAAGAACCCTGGCGTTAAGCTAGCCCCTGCGGGCATTACAGTGCAAGAGCTGATTGACGAGCACTGCGGCGGCATGCTGGACGGCCACGCTTTGTACGGCTACCTGCCCGGCGGCGCGTCGGGCGGCATATTGCCCGCTAGCTTGAACAGCATTCCACTGGACTTTGATACGTTACAGCCCTATGGTTGTTTCATTGGCTCAGCCGCGGTCATCGTGCTCAGTGACAAAGACACGGCACGCGGCGCAGCGCTGAACATGATGCGATTTTTTGCCCACGAAAGCTGTGGCCAATGCACCCCCTGCCGCGTTGGCACCGAAAAAGCGGCTAATTTGATGCAAGCCAAAGTGTGGGACAAAGCCACGCTAGATGACCTGAGCACCGTGATGGTGGATGCGTCGATTTGCGGGTTGGGCCAAGCAGCGCCTAACCCATTGTTGTCAGTTTTTAAATACTTCCCACACGAAGTCACACAAGGAGCAGCAGCATGAGCGGCCGCGACGTAATCTCTTTTCACCTCAATGGCAAAACCTGCGACGCTATTCCCGGCGAAACTATTTTGCAAGCTGCCAAGCGTAGCGGCGTCGACGTACCCCATCTTTGCTACAAAGACGGTTACCGCGCTGACGGCAACTGCCGCGCCTGTGTGGTGGAGATCAAAGGCGAGCGCACATTGGCCCCCAGCTGCTGCCGCGCACCGACCGCGGGCATGGAAGTGCAAACCAACAGCGAGCGCGCTGTCAAAAGCCAAAAATTGGTCGTAGAA
>JANPDG010000046.1:0-16108 GCA_031431335.1 Polaromonas sp.
ACGACCACTGGCAGGCCGTGCGCCATCGCCTCGATCACAACCATGGCAAAGGTGTCTTCTAAGGTGGGATGCGCCAGCACATTGGCCGCGCAGTACACGGGGCTCACGTCGGCCAGTGGCCCTACAAAATGCACTTGCTGCGCCACGCTCAGCGACTGGGCCACAGCCTTAAACCGCTCTATTTGGCCCGCGTGGCCCACAACCAGCAAATGCACATCTGGCAACGCCTGCAAAGCGCCCAGCAGCGCAGGCAAGCCTTTACGCGCATAGTCGTTGGCAATAAAGGCAATATATTGCCCATCTGCAGGCACGCCCAGCGCTGCACGCGCCTGCTGCTGAGTCAAAGGTTGGGTGGGCAGATTGACACCAGGGGTGACGGTGCTGATGACCTTGGCTAGAAGTGGGTATTGGGCTAGCAGCTCAGCTTGCAAGGGCTGCGATGCAGCTACAACTGCCAGGTCTGGGCGCAGGCGCAGGCGGGCGCGTTCAAATTTTAAGTAAGTTAACAAGCGCGGGCTCAGCGCAATCTTGATGCGCCGTAGCCAAAGTGCGCTGCCGCTTAAGCCGCCCAGCAAACTGCGCTGCACTGTTTTGACATGCATGGTTTGCACATTGCCATGCCACACGTTTTCATGCGAATGCACAATGTCAAAACCTTCGCGTGTAGCGCGGCGTGTGGCATAGGCATACCACAGCTGGTTAAGCCAGCGCGGTTTTTTAAACCCACATGCCATGCGGTGGTAGTGCACGCCGGGCCATTGATGGTGGATCTCTTGGGCAAACACATGCACCTCGTGGCGCGCAGAAAGCTGCTCTACCAGCGCAATAGAGTAGCGCTCTGCACCTCCTCCGGTGGGCGCAAAGATGCGGTTGAGCACGGCTATTTTTAAGCGCCGTACAGATGGTTGTTCATCTCGCCCTTGAGGCGCGGCCATATCAACCACCACGCTGCTCTTCATAGCCAGTGGCTACCTTGCGCCAAAACTGCGGCAACCACACAGACCCCATCACCGGCACGCGCGGCAGCTCCCACAGCGAGTGGGCAGGCGCGCTGCGGCCGCGCACAGTGGTGGTAGCAGCCGCATAGCCTGCCTGCTGAACCTGGGCCACATGCTCAGGGCCATAATAGCCATAGGGATAGCAAAATTGGCTCACTTCAGCGCCACATGCGTCTTCTAGCTCGGCCTTGCACCCGGCGATTTCTTGGTGGGCTTGCGTAGCGCTGAGCTGGCGCAGGTCTACGTGGTTGCGCGTATGCGCGCCTACCTCTTGCCCGCCCTCCACCCAAGCGCGCGCTTGCGCGGCATGCATCAGCGGCTTGGCTGCAATGCCTTTGCTGTGGTCCCACACGTTAGACCCACCCAACTGGCCGCTCACCAAGTAGCAAGTTGCACTGAACCCGTGGCGCTGCAGCACAGGCAAGGCGTGGTCCAGGTTGTTCACATAGCCATCGTCAAACGTAATGCCCACTACTTTGCCTGTTTTTTCGCCACTTAAATAGGGCAGCAGTGCTGACATGCTCAGCCCTTGATAGCCCAAGGTTTTGAGCAGGCCCATTTGCCGCGCAAACGAAGCTGGCGAGACCACCAACCCTCGCATCACCGCGCCACGCGCAGGCCGCGATTCAACTTGGTGGTACATCAAAATAGGAATTGCACTGCGGGTCATAGTAAGGGTCATACAGGACGCCGTTTACAGCAGCACAATATCGTACTGCTCTTGGCTCAGGCTCCCCTCAGTTTGCAGAGAAATAGGCTTGCCAATAAAGTCCGACAAGCCGGCCAAGTGTTGGCTTTCTTCGTCTAAAAACAGCTCCACCACCTGCGGTGCAGCCACGATACGAAACTCTTTGGGATTAAACTGGCGTGCTTCGCGCAAAATTTCGCGCAATATGTCATATGCCACACTGCGCGGCGTTTTGACAGTGCCCTTACCCAAGCACACGGGACATGGCTCGCACAGCATATGCGCCAGCGACTCGCGGGTGCGCTTGCGTGTCATCTCCACCAAGCCCAGCTGCGAAAACTCACCTGCCATGGTCTTGGTGCGATCGCGCGACAGCTGTTTGCGAAACTCACCCAGCACCTGTGCGCGGTGATCCGTCTGCGTCATGTCAATAAAATCTACGATCACCACACCACCCAAGTTGCGCAGGCGCAGTTGGCGGGCTATGGCCTGGGTCGCCTCGAGGTTAGTTTTAAATATCGTATCGTCAAAGTTGCGTGCGCCCACATAGCCGCCCGTGTTCACATCCACCGTGGTCAGCGCTTCAGTCTGGTCAATGATCAGATAACCGCCCGACTTCAAGTCCACCCGGCGGCCCAGTGCCTTGGCAATCTCTTCGTCAATGCTGTACAAGTCAAAGATCGGGCGCTCGCCTTTGTAGTGCTGCAGCTTGTCAGTTGCAGCTGGCATATAGTCGTGGCCAAAAGTGCTCAACATATCAAATTGCTCACGCGAATCAATACGGATACTTTGCGTTTGGTCACTCACCAAATCACGCAGCACACGCTGCAGCAGGTTCAGGTCTGTGTGCAACACTGATTTAGGCGGCAGCTTGACCGAGGCATCTTTGATACGCGCCCAGGCTTTGCGCAGATAGGCCACATCATCGGCCAGCTCAGTGTCACTGGCTTCTTCTGCATTGGTGCGCAAAATAAAGCCACCGCCCTCACCACCGGCCAGTGCCAGCACCTTGGCGCGCAATGCATCGCGCTGCGCCAGAGGGATTTTTTGGGATATGCCAATATGGTCATCTTGCGGCAGAAACACCAGCTGCCTGCCCGCAATACTCACCTGTGTAGACAGGCGCGCGCCTTTGCTACCAATCGGATCTTTGATGACCTGCACCATCAGCGACTGGCCCTCGAAGACTTGTTTTTCGATCGGTATGGCGGGCGCAGTGGTTTTGGCCGCATCCGCATCCAACGAGCGCGGACTAACGAACGCCGTCATCAAATCCGCCACATGCAAAAACGCTGCTTTATCCAAGCCAATGTCAATGAAAGCCGATTGCATGCCGGGCAGCACACGCGCCACTTTGCCCAAATAAATATTGCCCACCAACCCGCGCTCTAAGTTGCGCTCAATGTGCAGCTCTTGCACCGCACCGTTTTCTATCACTGCCACACGGGTTTCTTGCGGGCTCCAGTTGATCAATATGTCTTGCTGCATGAGGTGTCTTTACGGCTGCCCAGTCAATTAACTGAGTTTGAAGCCAAGTGTACGCAGTAACTGCGCAGTTTCAAACATGGGCAGCCCCACGATGCCGCTGTAGCTACCGCTCATGTGTTCAATATAAGCAGCCGCCTTGCCTTGCACAGCGTAAGCCCCGGCTTTGCCCATGGGCTCGCCAGTGGCTACATAGCTCTTGATTTGCGCAGCAGTCATGGCGGCGAAAGTCACCTTGGACGCAGACAGTGCCTGTGCACGCTGATAGCCTTTTTGCATCGCCACTGCAGTCAGCACGCGGTGTGTGCGGCCCGACAGCTCGCTGAGCATGCGCTTAGCATCAGCAGCGCTGGCTGGTTTGCCATAGATAGTGCGCTCCAGCGCTACGGTGGTGTCAGAGCAGAGCACAGGCGCACAAGGCAAGCCGCGCCGATTCATACGCGCCACTGCGGCGTCCAGCTTAAGCCCTGTGACGCGGGTCACGTAGCTGGCTGGAGCCTCGTTAGGTTTGGCGTCTTCCAGGCTTTCGGCGTCTTCGCTCGCGTCAGCCAAGAGCAGCTCAAACTTCACACCCATTTGCGCCAGCAGCTGCGCACGCCGAGGGCTTTGAGACGCTAAGTAGATAAAGTCAGCCATGGTTATTCGCGGTGATTATTCACGATAGTTATTCACGATGATAGGGATGGCCTGCGTTGACAGACCAGGCCCGGTACAACTGCTCAATCAACAGTACCCTTGCCATGGCGTGGGGCAAGGTCAGGTCTGACAAGCGCACGCGCTCGTGTGCGGCTTGGCGAAAAGCAGGCTGCAGGCCATCAGGCCCGCCAATCACCAGCGCCACGTCGTCGCCACTGAGCTGCCAGTCTTGCAGGCGCTGGGCCAATGCCTTAGTGGTCAAATTGGTGCCGCGTTCGTCTAGTGCAACGATGCGGGCGTTTTTAGGAATAGCCGACTCAATCCGCTCACGCTCTGCGGCGAGCAAGGTGTCTAGCGTTTTAGAGCCGCGCGGCTCGGTTTTAACGGCTTTGAGCTCAATTTTGAGCTCAGGAGGAAAGCGTTTAGCGTAGTCGTCCCACGCGGTTTGCGCCCAGTCTGGCACCCGTTGGCCGACTGCGACGATATACAGCTTCATGCACGGCTGCGTTTGGCGGGGGCTGTTTTACTGGCAGGCTTGCGCGCTGGAGCAGCGGTCGACTTTTTAGCAGCCACTTTGACAGGCACTTTGGTGAGTGTTTTGGCTACAGTTTTAGGCGCTGCTTTGGCTGCAGGAACAGGCTTTTGCATGGCTGCTTTTTTGGCCTTTGTAGGCGGTGCCAGCTCTGGCCTGGGTGGCGCAAACACGGGCTCGACTTTGGCAGGCTTGCGCTTGGCAGAAGGCTTTGCACCAGGTTTGGCCGGTTTAGCGACAGCTTTTTTAGCTGCTGGATTTTTACCTTTGACAGGCTCTGGCTCGACTGCGCGAGTAACCACTGGCTTAGGTGCGCCTAGCTTCAAGCGGATCGGCGTATCGCCCCAAATTTCTTCTAGGTGGTAGTAAGTGCGAATAGCGGGCTGCATGATGTGCACCACGCACTGATGACAGTCCACAATAATCCACTCGCCGTTGTCCTCGCCCTCGACACGCGGCTTGCCAAAGCCCGCATCGCGCACGGCGTCGCGCACGCTGGAGGCCAGGGCTTTGGTTTGGCGGTTGGATGTGCCGCTGGCAATGATCACGCGCTCAAACATGGCGGTCAAATGTTCGGTGTCAAACACCGAAATCTCTTGGGCCTTGACGTCTTCGAGCGCATCAATGATGGTGCGCTGGAGCTTAGCGGTGTCTTTTTTGGCTGCGAAATCTTGCATGGGCTGGGCTGCTAAAAAGCAGTGTTAACTGGTTAATTGGGGGCGGCGTAAAGGCCATATTGCGCAATATACCGCGCAACGTCTGGGTTGACCAGATGGTCGATATCCAGGCCTTGGCGCACACGCTGGCGAATCTGGGTGGCACTGACTGGCATATTGGGCATGTCCAAGTCAAGTATTTTACACGCTGCAAGGGCGGGATTGACGCGCAAAGAAGGCGGCTTTAGGTAAGCTGAACTATCCCTGCTAGCTATACAAATAGTAGCTATTTGGGCGATATCTTGCCAGCGGTGCCATGTGTCAAACGCACTAAACTGGTCTGCGCCCATCAGCAAAAATAGCTCCGAGCTGGGTCGCTCTTGCAACAATTCATCCAAAGTGTCGATGGTGTAGGTAGCCCCTTGACGCTCAGTCTCACGTACATCCACCTGCACGCAGGGCAAGTCTGCAAAGGCTATTTGCACCATAGCAACGCGATGCTCTGCGCGGCTGAGTTCGCGCGGTTTATGCCAGGCTCGACCTGTAGGCAAAACAATCAATTTATCAAGCCGGAGCTGCGCGATGGCAAATTTAGCCAAACTGTGGTGAGCCTTGTGCGGTGGATCAAATGCACCACCGTACACACCAACGCGCTGCGCAGCGAAGGTCAAACCCACTCCCTTCGTATCAAGAATTTTTTGTACAAATCGTCTTCGGGGCTACCCACACGGCTGTTGCGCCGGTAAGCCCAGCTCACCAAAGGCGGCATACTCATCAAAATCGACTCTGTGCGCCCACCCGATTGCAAACCGAAATGGGTGCCTCGGTCCCACACCAAGTTGAACTCTACATAGCGCCCGCGCCGATAGAGCTGAAAATCGCGCTGTCGCTCCCCATAAGGCATCTCAATACGGCGACCCAAAATGGGCAAATAAGCATCTAAAAATGAGTCCCCCACGGCGCTGATCAAGGCCAACCCGTTATGAAAACCGCCCTCGGTAAAGTCATCAAAGAAAATACCCCCAATACCGCGCTGCTCGTCTCGGTGCTTGAGGTAAAAATACTCGTCGCACCAGGTTTTGTACTGGGCATATTTACCTGCGCCAAACGGTTCCAGCGTGTTCTGGCACACCGTATGAAAGTGCACTGCGTCTTCTTCAAAGCCGTAGTAGGGCGTCAGGTCCATGCCGCCGCCAAACCAAAACACTGTATCGCCGCCCTCGGGCGTGGCCGCTAACATGCGGATGTTCATGTGCACAGTGGGTGCGTAGGGGTTGAGTGGGTGAAACACCAGCGAAACACCCATGGCCTCAAACGGAGCGCCACTCAGCTCGGGTCGGTTTTGGGTGGCCGAGGGCGGCAGCTTGGGGCCACGCACATGGCTAAACCCACAGCCCGCACGCTCAAACACCCGTCCGTTTTCTAAAATTTGGGTAATGCCGCTGCCTTGCAAGGGCTCGTGTTTGGCTTTTTTCCAGCGGTCCGCCACAAAAGGGTTGCCGTCCACGGCACTGATCGCACTGGTGATGCGGTCTTGCAGGCCCCGCAAATATTCGCGCACGGTGGCAATGGTCATGGGTGTGGCGTCCATCTAGTGCACTATTGTGGTTTCACGGGGCACGGCTGCGTCTAGCAACTGAATGGGCGCCATCTTGGCAGGCAACAAGCCGCGCACGCCACCAAAGACGGCCGCTATGGCGGCCATGTCTTTTGCCTCGTTACCGCTGAGCCACATAAAGTTTTTGATACTCACCTCGCGCTTGGCGTAGTCCAGCTTAACTAAGCACAGCGGCACCTGCGCCCGCAATGCAGTGCGATAAAAGCCACTGCGCCAGCCCGCAGTGTATTTGCGGGTTCCCTCAGGCGATAAACCAAGCCAAAAATACTGTCCTGCTGCTTTGTGTTTCGCAATGATGTCTACTGACTGCCCTACCGCACCGCCTTGGACTGTGCGGCGCACTGGCACGCCGCCGATCCAACGCAACCAGCTGCCCAACAAAGGCACGCTGAACAAGGTATCTTTGCCCCAAAACATCACCTGTACGCCGCAAACCCATTTGGCCAAAAACATAATCGGCGCGTCCCAGTTGCTGGTGTGAGGGTAAACCACTGCAACACCTTGCAGTGTCGGAAACCCTTCAAAATACACCTTCCAGCCCAGCAAACGCAGCACGCCACGGGCCAAGCTGCTGCCGTGAAACTGGTGTGCATGCGGTGGTGTGAGGCTGTTCATGCCAAGTTCACCTGATTGCGCGGTAACCGATATCACTGCGGTATTGCGCGCCGTCAAAGCCAATCGTCTGCGCAATGTCGTGGGCGCGATGCTGCGCTTTTTTAACGGTCTCGGCCAGCGCAGTGACACACAGCACGCGGCCGCCGGTGGTGAGCGTTTGGCCGTCTTGCGCATGCGTACCTGCGTGAAACACCACTGCATCGCCCCCGACCGACGAGTCTTTACCAGGCAAGCCGGTGATCACATCGCCTTTGCGGGGCGACACAGGGTAGCCGTGCGCAGCCATCACAAGGCCTAGCGCGACACGCCTGTCCCATTCCATTTCAATGGTGTCCAACTTTTGCTCTGTTGCAGCCAGCAGTACGTCCACCAAATCTGTTTTCAAGCGCATCATGATGGGCTGCGTTTCAGGATCACCCATGCGGCAATTGAATTCGAGCGTTTTGACCTTGCCGTCGGGCGTGATCATCAAGCCCGCATACAAAAATCCAGTGTAGTTAATGCCGTCTTTGTCCATGCCTTTGATGGTGGGCAAAATGACCTCGCGCATGGCGCGCGCATGTACTCCTGGGGTGACCACGGGCGCTGGGCTGTAAGCGCCCATACCGCCCGTGTTAGGGCCGAGGTCGCCGTCTAGCAGGCGTTTGTGGTCTTGCGAAGTGGCCAATGCACAGACGTTTTTACCATCACACAGCACAATAAAACTGGCCTCTTCGCCCTGCAAAAACTCTTCAATCACCACGCGTGCCATCGGCTTGCCATCGTCACCTGCGTTGTGCACTACCCCCAGTGCGTTGCCCGTCAACATAAAATCGATAGCTTCATGCGCCTGTGCTGCAGTCATGGCAACCACTACGCCCTTGCCTGCAGCCAAACCGTCGGCTTTCACCACAATCGGCGCGCCTTTTGTGTCGACATAGGCGTGTGCAGCTGCAGCATCGGTAAAAGTATCGAACTCTGCCGTTGGAATGCCGTGGCGTTGCATAAAGGCTTTGCTAAACGCTTTAGAACTCTCCAGCTGCGCAGCGGCCTGTGTGGGGCCAAATATACGCAAGCCTTTAGCGCGAAATAAATCCACTACGCCTGCAGCCAAAGGTGCCTCAGGCCCCACCACAGTCAAAGCAATTTTTTGCGCCACTGCAAAAGCGGCCAAGTCCTCAATCGAGCTGATTTGGATGTTTTCCAAACGCCCATCCAGCCCGGTGCCGCCATTGCCTGGTGCGACATAAATTTTTTGCACCTTGGGACTTTGTGCCAGCTTCCAAGCCAGAGCGTGTTCGCGGCCACCACCGCCAATAACCAAAATTTTCATAAACTGAGCTCTGCGTTGTGGAACACCTCTTGGGTGTCGTCCATATCTTCTAATATATCGAGTAGTTTTTGCATTCGTACGGCATCATCGCCTTCTAGGCTGATGGTGTTTTCAGCCCGCATAGTAACTTCGGCCACTTCAGCTGCCAGACCAGCTGCCTCCAATGCATTTTTAACGGCCTCAAAAGCCGCGACAGAGGTCAATACCTCAATACCGCCCTCTTCGTCGGTAATGACATCATCCGCACCCGCGTCCAGCGCCACAGCCATGACCTTGTCCTCGTCAGTACCCGGAGCAAACCATATCTGTCCGCAGTGCTTGAACTGAAACGCCACCGAGCCTTCGGTGCCCATATTGCCGCCGTATTTACTGAATGCAAAGCGCACTTCAGCGACGGTACGCACTTTGTTATCGGTCATGGTGTCCACAATAATGGCTGCACCTCCTATGCCGTAGCCTTCATAGCGGATTTCTTCGTAACTCACGCCTTCTAGGTTGCCGGTGGCTTTGTCAATATTGCGTTTGACGGTGTCAGCTGGCATGTTGGCTGCTTTGGCCTTGTCCACCGCCAAGCGCAGGCGCGGGTTGGCGCTCAGGTCGCCGCCGCCCATGCGAGCGGCTACCATGATCTCACGCACCACGCGGGTCCATACTCTTTGGCGTTTTTCGTCTTGGCGCCCCTTGCGGTGCTGAATATTTGCCCATTTACTGTGACCAGCCATGAATTACTTTCTTGCATCTCTAGATTCGAATCCCCTGATTTTACGTGCGCTAACAGGGGATTGCTGGTTTACCTTCATTGACAGATGCCTACAGAATCATTAATACTCTGAATTTAATGCGATTCGTACATTCATCTTCGTTCTACAAAATCTCCGTAGCTATTGCCTCACTGGCACTGGCATGGTTTGCTTTGGGTACGGCACTCAATACGATGGTGGCCTCAGCTTATGGCAAGCGCATTGATATTGTGGTGTGCTCTGGCGCTGGCGTAAAGACTATTTCAGTTCCGGTACATGACAGTGGAGATGGCGGCGACTCAACCAGCGTCATCAAGCACTGCAGCAATGCCCCTATTTACGCTTTGGTTGCCATTCCTGGCACTCCGATTGATCTGCATTTTGAGGTGCCGCGCACTATTGCTGTGTGGCAATACAACCCCAGCCCCGATTTTGTAGTGCATTCACTACAAAACAATCGACCGCCTCCGGGGCGAGCTCCACCAGAGCCTCTACGGGCTTAAGCTGCTCAGCTTGCGCTCTGGCCTGCTCCTGTGCAGGCTCAAAAATCACCTTTTTCAACCACAGCATTGCTACGCTTAGAGCAGTAGCTTGAATAGCTGCCTTGCAGCTTGTATCTTTTACTCTTTAATTTTTAATTACCATGAACACATCCACACTCCGTTTTATTGCAGCCTCTTTGACTGCCACTGCCCTGATAGCCATCACAGGTTGCGCCAGCACATCGCCAGCTGCGCCTGCACAAGCCATGAGTATCTTAGAGCCTGCCAATGGCGCAACCGTAGGCACCACCTTCAAAGTGCGCTTTGGCGTCAAAGGCATGGAGGTTGCCCCGGCTGGAGATATTGTTAAAAACAGCGGTCACAACCATTTGCTGATCAACCTAGATGCTTTGCCTGCTGGTGAGTCGATTCCCTTTACCGACAAGCACATGCACTTTGGCAAAGGTCAAACCGAAGCTGAAGTCAAACTCGCTCCGGGCACTTACAAGCTCACAGCCCAGTTTGGCAACGGTGCGCACCAGTCTTACGGCAAGCCAATGAGCGAGTCAATCACAGTGACCGTGAAATAAAGGCTCTGCGATGCAATTGATCAAAACCACCCTTGTGTGCGCAGCTCTAGGCTTGGCTGCCATGTCTGTGCAAGCCAGCGAAGCTCTGGCTGATAAAAACGCCTGTTTAAACTGCCATGGCGTAAGCAAAAAAATCGTTGGCCCAGCGTTCTCGGACATTGCGGCAAAGTACAAAGACCGCAAAGATGCTGCGGCTTACATGACCGAAAAGATTGCCAAAGGCTCTACTGGCGTGTGGGGCCAAATCCCCATGCCTGGCATGCCGCAACTGGCTGCAGACGAGGTCAAGTCGATGGTGGCTTGGATATTGGCACTGCCAGCTAAAAAATAAGCCTTTCAAACGCACACGAGAAAAGCCCGCTGCATAAAAACAGCGGGCTTTTTTATGCCGTAACATTCAGGCCATCCATTTCCATGCACTACGAGCTATAGACCTTTGAAAGCACCCCATGACCGAACCCCTCTTGATCGCCAAAAACCAAGCCATTGAGTGCTTCCTGCGCCCTGATAAAGCCAACCGCCACGGCCTGATCACCGGTGCCACGGGCACCGGAAAAACCATCACCCTGCAAACGATGGCCGAGGGCTTTAGCCGCATTGGCGTGCCGGTGTTTATGGCCGACGTGAAGGGTGATTTAACGGGTATCTCGCAAACTGGCTCGGTCGGCGACAAACTAGCCAAAATTATTGCAGAGCGCGGCTTGACCAGCCCCGATGCTGCTGCCTACCCCACTACGCTGTGGGATGTGTTTGGCCAGCAAGGCCACCCCGTGCGCGCTACTGTAAGCGACCTGGGCCCGCTGCTGCTAGCCCGCATGCTCAACCTCAACGAGACCCAAGCGGGCGTACTGCAGCTGGTGTTTAAAGTGGCCGACGACCAAGGCCTGCTGCTGCTAGACATGAAAGACCTGCGCGCCATGCTGCAAAACGTGGGCGACAACGCCAGTACGTTTACCACTGAGTACGGCAACGTCAGCCCGGCCAGTATTGGCGCGATTCAGCGCGGGCTATTACAAATAGAGGAGCAAGGTGGGAATCAGTTTTTCGGCGAGCCAATGCTCAATATTGCCGACTTTATGCAGACCGACTCTGACGGCAAAGGCGTTCTCAATGTGCTGGCAGCTGACAAACTGCTGAGCGCGCCACGCCTGTACGCCACGTTTTTGCTGTGGCTGCTAAGCGAGCTGTTTGAAACGCTGCCCGAAGTGGGCGACCTGGACAAACCCAAGTTGGTGTTCTTTTTTGACGAGGCGCATTTGCTGTTCGCCGATGCCCCCAAGCCGCTGCTAGAACGCATTGAACTGGTCGTGCGTTTGGTGCGCTCCAAAGGTGTGGGGGTGTATTTTGTGACGCAAAACCCACTGGACATTCCTGACAGCGTACTGGCCCAGCTGGGCAACCGGGTGCAGCACGCGCTGCGCGCTTTCACGCCGCGTGACCAAAAAGCTGTCAAGGCAGCGGCTGAAACGATGCGCCAAAACCCCAAGCTAGATATAGCGACTGCGATCACCGAGCTGGCAGTTGGAGAAGCGCTGGTGAGCTTTTTAGACGACAAAGGCCGCCCCGGCGTGACCGAGCGCGTGTTTGTGCTGCCGCCTGGCTCACTGATTGGGCCGATCAGCACCGAGCAGCGCAAAGCCTTGATCGCCAGCTCCATCGTGGCGGGTGTCTATGAAAAAACCATTGACCGCGAATCTGCCTATGAAAAGCTCAAAGGCCGCACAGAAGAGAACATGGCCACCGAGTCGCAGGCCAAAGAAACCGCCAAAGACATCGCCAAAGAGGCCACCAACGCCGCAGGCGAGGAAGCCAGTGGCGGGTTTTTAGATGGTTTGGGCAATATTTTTGGTGGCGGTGCCAAGCGCACCCGCGCCAGTGCAGGTGAGCAATTGATGAAATCGGCTGCCAGCTCGATTGGCCGCGAAGTAGGCCGGCAGATCATTCGTGGCGTGCTGGGCGGCATCTTTGGCGGCGGCCGCAGGCGCTGAGCACTGCAGGCTATATTACGCCAGTGCAGGCTACACGCAGCATTGTGCCCCATTTATAGAAGCCACTTTTTATTAACTTTTCGGGCTATTTTCCGACGTGGGTATTCAATAGTTTGCTATTTATAATATAGCATATTTTGCTTGAATTTAATTAATTAGAGCTTGCAGCACACTGGGGCTGCAACTTACTTTTTGCAGCTGCCGCCCACAGATACGCTACCGTCTTTGCACTCGGTTAATATTTTATCGGGCACAGTTTGAACTGGTAATTTAGCCTTGCTGGCTGACGGCGCGGCGGTGGCTGCTGCAGGTTTGTCGGTGGATGCCAGTTGGGTGTACATGATCTTTTTTGATCCTCGGGCGCATGAGCCCACGAGCTTGCCCGCCGCGCTGGCCGCACTATCGACCACCAAAACACTGTAGTTAACCGCGCCAGAGGCTTTAATCTTGGCATCGATTTGGCCGCGAATCTCGTCGCAGTTATCGGCATAGCTTGCCGTGCAAGCCATTAAAAAGGTGGCCGCAGCGAGGGTGATTTTTGACATGATGGAATCGCCTTAAAGCACATAGTAAAGTAACGTGAGTGTAACTAGCCAAGCGGGTTTAAGGGTTAGCGTAATTAAAAACACTGTGATTCATTAGTCTGACAGATAAACTTAATTACTATATTATTTATAGCAAACTATTGAATATCCACGTCGGGAAAATGCTTGTTTTTCTATACAAATGTCACTTCACCATTTAAAGACCAGTCACTGTCTCAAAGCTTTCGCCCGCCCGGATGCGATCTCAGCTGGGGTATGCGCGCTATCTGCCTGAAACTCGTCTCTGCACCCAATTTCAGCTCTGCTAGCAACATATTCAAGCCCCTCAAAATAACGTTAAACCAAACGATTCGGCGCCCCAAGCAACTCACGCGTCACTTCGGTTGCTGTAGCCCAGCCTAGGCGGCGCTGAGGTCCGTTGTTCACATTCAAAATTGTTTTTGTCATATCGCACTTATTAAGTCCGCCCTGCATCGCAATGCGGTGTTGGTAGGCTGCAGCCAGCGCTGTCATGCTGCTCACAATGCTGCGGTCATGGGTTTTTGTGACTGCTATGACATTCAAATCCGCTACGGCTGCATGCACGCTAGATTTTGGAAAATCCATAAAATTTAGCAGTTGACTTAAGCCGCCTTGCAACATGCCCTGCACAGTCGTCGAATCAAAGCGTTTTTGGCCCTCCATCAACAGAAAACTCAATAAAGTTCTGTCACTCATGAATAAGAAAACATGCCGCCGATCCATCACAAAATCAGTAGCTGACCAGTTGCCCAGCAGCGCAGTGGTGCCCTGCGCCCTCTGCAATTCATTCGGTTTAACGCCCATTTGTCTCACAACAGAGTTAGTGCATTGAAGATATATCACGGTAGTTAACGTAAGTATTTGCAGGTAAAGGCTTAGTTGCTCATTTGAATTTTTAAATATACCAGAGCAGGCTACAATACGTGACACATTAAACCTCACGGTGACACGCTATGCAAACCATCAATGTCAGAGAGCTTCGCAACACGATTCCGCACCTGCGCGAGACGCTGGAGCGCGAGCATGAGCTGGTGCTGGTATCGAATGGGGAGCCTGTGGCGCGGATATTACCAATCGAGCAGCCGCCCAAGCTGCAACCGATGGCCTGGATGCGAGCGCTGTCGCCAGTGCAAACCACCGACAGTACCGATCTGGTGCGCGAAGACCGAAACAGGCGCGGCTCATGAGCCTGCCTCTGGCTTACATCGACACCAGTGCGCTGGTCAAACGCTTTGTCTCAGAGGCACATACGCCTGCGATAGAGGCATTTATAGCGGACAACACGCACCGCTTGATGCTGTCGTCGCTATCCATGGTAGAGCTCACTTCAGTGCTCAAACGCAAGCTCAGGCTGGGTGAAGTAACGCAAAAATTCGTCGGTCTTGTCGACGAACAAGTACACATTGAGCTTGCCCATAAAGCGTTAGCTCTGCATGTTGTGCAGGCTAGTACCTTTGAGCTGGCCAGCAGCCTGATTGAACGACTCGCATCGCCCTTGGCCACATTAGACGCCATCCATTTGGCCAGTGCGAAGCTAGCTCAGTGCAAGCTGCTGATTTCGGCAGACAAACAATTGGTCAAAGCTGCACATGAACTGGACTTACAAGTTTTAGATTTGAGCTAAATCGCATGACACGAATCACTACATCCACTACCGCCCTGATCTTCGACATGGATGGCACCATGATCGACTCGATGGGCTACCACGCGCAGTCTTGGCTGGTGTTTTGCCAGCGCCACGGCATCACGATTGACCTGCCCGATTTAATGCGCCGCACCACAGGCCGCACGGGCACCGAGTGCATGGGCGAGTTATTCGGTCGCCCTATGTCGGCTGCGCAGGCGCTGCCTTTGGTGCACGAAAAAGAAGGGATTTACCGCGAGCTGTTTGCACCTGCGTTCAAAGAAGTTGCTGGGTTCAAGGCTTTTGCCGCCCAAGCGCGCGCCATGGGTCTGAAAATAGGCGTGGGCACTGCAGGTGACCAACATAATATTGCATTTGCCATGCACCACTTAAAGATGCAATATGCACCTCAAGCCATCGTCGGTGGTGACCAAGGTTTTGCAGGCAAGCCTGAGCCAGCGATATTTTTAGAGGCCGCGCGCCTGCTGAGCACCCCCGCATCTGAGTGCATCGTATTTGAAGATGCGCCGTTTGGCATAGAAGCAGCACGGCGCGGCGGTATGCGCGCCGTGGCTATATGCAGCAGCCACACCGCAGCCGAGCTGTCTGGCCCGCATGTGCTGGCCAGCGTGTGCGACTACAACGAATTGCGTGATTCCCAATTTTTAGAAAAACTACTTTCTCAAGGACAACCCCATGTTTCGTGAAGCCACCACAGCGCTAATTCAACGCGCCGACTACGCCCCACCCGCCTACTGGATCGACACCGTAGACCTGAGCTTTGACTTAGATCCAGTCAAAACCCGCGTGCTCAACAAAATGCAGGTGCGCCGCAATATGGACGTAGCTGCCCAGCCCCTGCGCCTGGACGGCGATGAGCTCAATCTGGCCCGCGTGATGGTCAATGGCCAAGGCTGCTCATTCAAAATGGACGGCGACACGCTGGTGCTGGCTGACCTGCCAGACGCCTGCGAGATTGAAATTTTCACCACCTGCAACCCGTCTAAAAATACCAAACTGATGGGCTTGTACGTCAGTCAAGACACGTTTTTTACGCAGTGCGAGGCCGAGGGGTTTCGCCGCATTACTTACTTTTTAGATCGTCCTGATGTGATGTCGATGTACAGCGTCACGCTGCGTGCAGATGCTGCATTGTTCCCCGTGCTGCTGTCTAACGGTAATTTGGTGGAGCAAGGCAAATTAGAAGATGGCCGCCACTTTGCCAAATGGGTGGACCCGCATAAAAAGCCTTGCTACCTATTCGCGCTGGTCGCTGGCAACTTGGTAGCTCGCGAACAACGCATCACATCACGCGCGGGCTCTGACCACTTGCTGCAAGTGTTTGTACGCCGTGGCGACTTAGATAAAACGGAACATGCCATGAATTCGCTCATGGCCAGCGTGGCTTGGGACGAAGCCCGCTTTGGATTGCCACTAGACCTAGAGCGCTTCATGATTGTGGCCACCAGCGACTTCAATATGGGCGCCATGGAAAATAAAGGCTTGAACATTTTCAACACCAAATACGTGTTGGCCAACCAAGCCACTGCCACAGACGTGGACTACGCCAATATTGAA
>JANPDG010000047.1:0-1503 GCA_031431335.1 Polaromonas sp.
AATTAGCCAGTTTTCCGACGTGGATATTGGAAAGTATGCTATTAATAACGTAGTAATACCAGAGTATGTCAACTACGCCGCCTACACCGAAGCTGGCGGCTACGCACTGCCCAAGGCGCTGGCCAATGGAACCCGAGATGCCCAGAGCATTATCAAAACCCTAGAAGATTCTGGTCTGCGCGGCCTGGGCGGCGCGGGCTTTCCGGCAGGGCGCAAATGGCGCATTGTGCGCGACCAGCCTGCCCCCAAGCTGATGGCGATTAATATTGACGAAGGCGAGCCTGGTACCTTCAAAGACCGCACCTATCTAGAGCGTGACCCACATCGCTTTTTAGAAGGCATGTTGGTAGCTGCCCAAGTAGTGGGTATTGACGCTGTGTATATTTACCTGCGCGATGAATACCATGACTGCCGCCATGTGCTAGAGCGTGAGCTCGGAGCTCTGCAAGCTAACCCTCCGTGCAAGCTGCCGTTGATAGAGCTGCGCCGTGGCGCAGGGGCCTACATCTGTGGTGAAGAGTCCGCCATGATTGAAAGTATCGAAGGCAAACGCGGCGAGCCACGCATGCGCCCGCCCTACATTGCGCAGGTTGGCTTGTTTGGCCGCCCTACGCTAGAGCACAACTTTGAAACGCTGCATTGGGTGCGCGACTTGGTAGACAAAGGCGCAGATTGGTTTGCCTCCCAAGGCCGTAACGGCCGCAAAGGTTTGCGCAGCTTCAGCGTCAGCGGTCGGGTCAAAAACCCTGGTGTCAAGCTAGCTCCTGCAGGCATTACTGTGCAAGAGCTGATTGATGAGCACTGCGGCGGCATGCTGGACGGCCACGCTTTGTACGGCTACCTGCCCGGCGGCGCGTCGGGCGGCATATTGCCCGCTAGCTTGAACAACATTCCACTGGACTTTGATACGTTACAGCCCTATGGTTGCTTCATTGGCTCGGCAGCGGTCATCGTGCTAAGCGACAAAGACACGGCACGCGGCGCAGCGCTGAACATGATGCGATTTTTCGCGCACGAGAGCTGCGGTCAGTGCACACCGTGCCGGGTAGGCACGGAAAAAGCGGCTAACTTAATGCAAGCCGCAGTGTGGGACAAAGCCACGCTCGACGATTTGAGCACAGTGATGGTGGATGCGTCAATCTGCGGCCTCGGCCAAGCAGCGCCCAACCCACTGTTGTCTGTTTTTAAATATTTCCCTAACGAAGTAACACAAGGAGCAGCAGCATGAGCGGCCGCGACATCATCAGTTTTAACCTCAACGGCAAAACCTGTGACGCCATTCCCGGTGAAACCATTTTGCAAGCTGCCAAGCGCAGCGGTATCGACGTGCCCCATCTTTGCTACAAAGAAGGCTACCGCGCCGACGGCAACTGCCGCGCCTGTGTGGTGGAGATCAAAGGCGAGCGCACATTGGCCCCCAGCTGCTGCCGCGCACCGACCGCGGGCATGGAAGTGCAAACCAACAGCGAGCGCGCTGTCAAAAGCCAAAAATTGGTCGTAGAA
>JANPDG010000048.1:0-27432 GCA_031431335.1 Polaromonas sp.
ATTCAGATCAAGCTCGATGAGTTGATTCGCGCGACCCAGGGGGCGCACAACGCCTTGTTGGATTTGGAGGAGCTGGAAGAAGAGCACTTAGACGCTTTTCGCGCAAGGTACGAGGCGCTGGCACGCGCGGCGCGGGTGGGGGTAATGAACGGGAGTGTGGACACTGACACGCCAGAGGCTTAAGCGAACCTATTTTGGAAGAAAAAACACCTGATTAGTTACCTGCCTCAGACAAGCGCAGAATTTGCATCGGATGGGGTTTAGTCGTCACAGCCGCCCGAAGCAACCGAGGCACCATCGCAGCCAAGTTATAGCGGCGATTAAAGCGGTAAGCAAACTCCGCCAGATAGCGATCAGCATACTTGGCGTGATTAAACGAATGGTAAGTGCCGCTTAACGCTGTTTTTAGATTACCCAGCATGGTATTGACCCAACGAAACTCAGGCCGCTGGGCCGCTTGCCTGCCGCTACCCGTCACATGTCTCTCATGGGTTGCCCCCATATGCATCACTTGGGAGAAGCCATGCAAGCCGTCCGAGACCACATGGGCAGTGGCCGCCAAACTGTGAATGGCCCAGTCTTTTAGAGCCACCTTGGTAAATCCTGCGATAGGCGTTAAGCGCATAAAGCGCGGCTTGCCGTCTTGGTCGGTTTGCACCGCAGCGACAAAGGCTGTCTTATTCATAGCGCCCCGACCGCCATGGTGATGGCCTGCACGCTCACCGCCCAAATACGCATCGTCAATCTCCACCCGCTCATCCAAACGGCGCGGTGCCTCACGCAGCAGCATCGTTTGCAGCAACTTGTGCTTAACCAACCAAGCCGTCTTGTAAGTCACGCCCAACTGGCGCATCAGCTCCAAGGCGCTGACCGCATTCTTGCTTTGCGTCATCAGGTAGATGGCTAAGAACCAAACACTCAGAGGTAACTTGGTGTGTTCAAACACCGTCCCCACGATAGAAGAAGACTGGTAGCCGCAGATCAAGCACTCCCACAATTTGCGCCCTGTGCCATTACGCGTGCAAAAAGACTGCGAACAGGCACACCGCGCGCACCGCCAACCCTGGGGCCAGCGCGAAGCAAACAGGGCACTTTCGCACTGTTCCTCGGTGGCATATTGGCGTTGAAACTCACGCATCGACAATCCGGCTTGGAATTGAATTCGGTTCATTGGCATGGAATGCTCCCATAAAACTGTACGCATATACAGTATACGGCATTTGCAGCTTTGTCTGAGGCAGGTAACTAATCAGGAAAAAACAGCACTTTTCCGACGTGGATATTCAATAGTATGCTATTTTTTTAATAGTGTTGTAGTCATTCAATCCTGCTGCGTTGAGTCGCATTGAGGATGCACCTAACTCACATCAGGTGTCGAATTCAAGGTGCTCATCGGCAGGCTGCTGACCTCTTGCAGCAGCTTGGCCAGCTGCAGGCCCGCAGCGTTGACCAGAGCGTGGCCTTTGGCTGCTGTGGCAGCTAGCGCGTTTCCTGCAGCACCTTGCGGGTGGTAGTCTTGCATTTGCCAGCCCAGCTTGGCACTGGTGCCGTTGCCTAAGATGGGATAGTTGGCAGCGCGGTGCTGCGCGGTGCTGACAAAGTTTTTGGCTTGCGCCATATCCACCAAGTGCGGCGCTAAGGCCAGCATCATCGAGGTTTCAATGTCGCCTGCGTGCACGCCAAAGCGGTGCTCTTCGGGCGGGAATTGCCCCATCACGTCGCCGCCAGTATTAACGTCTTTGAGCGGCAGGTTGTACCAACTGGTGTGGTAAACGATCAAGTCGTGCGCAGTGCGCAGGTCGCGCGCCACGATGTCCATCACGCTCACCTGGCCGCCGTGGCTATTAAGCAGCACCAGCTTCTTTATGCCTGCGCGCGCCACGCATGCGCCCAGCTCCGTCCACACGTTGATCAGCGTGGTCGCGTTCAAGGTCAAAGTGCCCGCAAAGCGGATGTGCTCATTGCTTTTGCCAATCTGCTGCGTGGGCAAAAACAGCACTGGCAGGTCAGCAGGCAAATGCGCCAGCGCCGCGTTGACCACACCGTTGACCAGCGTGGTGTCTACGCTCACAGGCAAATGCGGGCCATGTTGCTCAATAGCGGCCACGGGCAGCACCGCGACAGCTCGGTCAATGGCGCTTGAGCTAGCAAGTTGCGCAAATTGGCGGCTGGTCAGGTCCGCCCAAAACCGGGATGGAAGTTGCATAGGCACATCTTAATCTGAAGCGGTGTCACAGATACACACAAAGCTGCGTATTTCTCCGGCATGCAATATGCTTAGCTTGTGTCTATACTGATTGTAGATTTTCCACGCCACTGGAGGTTGTATGAAGCCAATCATTGAACTGCTGAAAAAGCGCGACAGCCTGCTGTACGAAGTGGCGCCTGATGTGACGGTATTTGACGGCCTAAAGCTGTTGGCAAGCTACGGTGTAGGCGCTATTTTGGTGATGGACGGTGGCAAGCTCGTAGGTATATTTTCAGAGCGCGACTACACCCGAAAAGTAGCGCTGCAAGGCAAAAACTCGCGCGAGATCACCATTGCCGAGATCATGACCCGAGAGGTGGTGTCCGTGCCGCCCAGTGCGGGCACCCGTGTATGCATGTCGCTCATGAGCACTAAGAAAATTCGCCACCTGCCCGTGATGGACGGCAGCAAGGTGCTGGGCATGATCTCGATCCGCGACATCATGGACGACATCATTGCCGACCATGAGCACACCATCAGCCAGCTGCAAACCTATATTTCTGGCTAGACATGCGCCGTTGCCTTAGCGCAGCGCGATCTGGTTGGTGACCGACTTGACGCCCTTGACCTTCATGGCAAGGGCCTCGGCAGTGGTTTTCTCTTGCGCATTTTTGGCAAAACCTGACAGCATGACAGTGCCGTTGAGCGTCTCTACGCTGATGCTGGAGGCGTCTACTTCTTTGTTCTCCACAAAGCGCGCTTTGACTTGCGTGGTAATAGCCGTGTCGTCCACATACGCTCCCACTGACTCTTGGCCGCGCGTCACAGCGCAGCCTGTGCTGGTTAAAAGGGTGATTGACACCACTACGGCAGATAAATAAGTTTGGACTTTGGTCATATTTTTCCTTAAGAAATAGCGACTAATTCAATTTCAATGTAACGCCGTAATGTGCGTTTGCCTAGCGCGCACAGGCTTTGAAAGTCGTAAGTAGTTAATGCTTAAAGAAAGAAATGTTGCCCATTACTTACGCATCTCCTTTTAAGACATCAAAGAGTCAATCGTTTAGGGGTTAACGATTAATCTGGTATTACCAGATAGTGCTATATTAGTGTTTTGGTAAGCCCAGTAAGTTACTGGCTAGTCCAATTTAGTGGTGTCTAGGTTCAAAACAGGAGATTATCTATGTCAATGTTGAAGTCCGTTGCACGCGCGGTGTTGGCGTGCTCACTTACCGCCGCGGTAAGTATGGCCCAAGCTCAGCAGAGTCTGTCGATTCTGTGGGCGCAGTGGGACCCGGCAAATTATTTGCAGGAATTGGTTAAAGACTATGAAAAGGAAACTGGCGTCAAAGTCACCGTAGAAACGGTGCCCTGGCCAGATTTTCAAAACAAGGCATTCAGAGAGTTTGCCGCCAAAGGCACGTCCTTTGACATGGTGGTGGGCGATTCGCAATGGCTAGGAGCAGCCTCCACTGCCGGCCACTACGTGGACTTGAGTGATTTTTTCAAAGCCAATAAAGTGGCCGAAAGCATGACTCCAGCGTCTGTGCGCGGCTACGCCGAGTACCCAGCTGACAGCAAAAAATATTGGGCCGTGCCGCTAGAGGGCGATGCCAATGGTTTTGCGTACCGCAAAGACTGGTTTGAAGATCCAAAAGAAAAGGCTGCCTTCAAAGCGAAATACAAGCGCGACCTAGACGTGCCAAAAACTTGGGCCGAGCTGCGCGACATAGCTGAATTTTTCCATCGCCCAAGTGAGAAGCGTTACGGCATTTCGATTTATACCGATAACTCGTATGACGCATTAGTGATGGGCGCGATGAACTCTATCTTCTCCCACGGTGGCGACTTGGGTGATGCTAAAACCTACAAGGTGGACGGCATCATTAACTCTAAGTCGTCCAACGCAGGCTTGAAAACATACCGTGATCTGTATGGCTTTACACCTCCAGATTGGGGCAAAACATTCTTCCAAGAAGCTAACCAAGCTGTATCAGAAGGCTTAGTGGCGATGAGCATGAATTACTTTGCGTTCTTTCCAGCTTTGTCTAACAAGGCAATGAACAAGCATGCAGCCAATACAGGCTATTTTGCTATGCCAGCAGGCCCAGGCGGCCAGCGCTTTGCATCAATGGGCGGTCAAGGTATCTCGGTGGTGAGCTATTCTAAAAACCGGGAAGCCTCCATCAAGTTTATGGCCTGGTTTGTGAAAGAAAACGTGCAGCGCAAATGGGCTGAGCTAGGCGGCTACACCTGCAATGCTAAAGTTTTGGCATCACCAGAATTTCGCAAGGCAACGCCTTACAACGAAGCATTCAACCAGTCTATGACCATGGTGAAAGATTTTTGGGCTGTACCTGAATATGCAGAGTTGCTAACAGCAGCCAACAAGCGTTGGCACCCGTATGTGGTGGGCGGCAAAGGTACACCTGAAGAGGCTAATAACGCGCTAGCTGCTGACTGGGCTGCGATCTTCAAGCGCTACGGGCGTACAAAGTAAAAAAGGCAAAATTTTGACGCAGGTTCTTAACATGTCTACACAGACACTATCGGTAGATCAGCCCAGGTCACGAAGCTCGTTGGAGCAGCGCGATAAGCTAATGAAAATAGCATTCATTGCGCCTACGCTGATCTTCTTGATTGTGTTCAATGTATTTCCATTGCTTTATTCATTGGTATATTCATTCACTGATTTTCGAGCATCATCGACAGAACCTGCAAATTTTATAGGCCTGCAAAACTATCGGGAGCTTTTGAGCGACCCGGCTATTTGGAACAACTTTGTATTAACCGCAAAGTACGTTCTAATTTCAGTATCAGGTCAGGTTGTAGTAGGTCTCGGCGTAGCCTTGCTGCTCAACCGCGCTATCAAATACAAAGGGTTGATCACCACCTTGTTGATGTTGCCCATGATGATGTCCACTGCAGTCATGGGCCAATTTTGGAAGCTGTTGTACAACCCATCTTGGGGCATCATTAACTACATTCCCGGCTTGCAAGACACGGTCTGGTTGTCTAACCCGGAGATGGCCTTGCTAGCCATTGCAATTACTGATATTTGGATGTGGTTTCCGTTTGTCATGCTGCTGTGTTTGGCGGGCTTGTCTGCCATACCACCGTCAATTTACGAGGCTGCAGCCATAGATCGCGCATCGCGTTGGTTTGTGTTTTCACGTATCACTCTGCCACTGGTTTCGCCGCTGCTACTAATTGCAGTGATCTTCAGAACCATGGAGGCATTCAAAACTTTTGATATTGCATTCGTCATGGCCAGTATGGACGAAACTGAGCTGGTGGCTATCCGTTTGTACAAGATGGCATTCCAGGAATGGCAAACAGGGCGTTCATGTGCGTTGGCTTACATCATCTTGATTAGTGTGATGGTCATCACTAACGTCTATATCCGCTATCTTGAGCAACTAAAGGCGCGCTGAAATGAGCCAAGTCACACACCGTAGTCAGACCGTCATTAACCGACTTGCCATCACATCGGTATTGGTCATATTGTTTATCGCGTTGATTCCGCTGTTTTGGATTGCCAGCACAGCGGTCAAGCCACGCGCATTGACCACCAGCATTCCGCCCACCGTGGTGTTCACACCTGAGCTGTCGCCGTTTGTCAAATTGTTCAGCTCGCGCGTGCAGTCCAGAGAAGAGATTTTGCAAGAAGAGATTGACCGCGCACCTAGTTGGGAAAAATCCGTTTTGAAAGGCGGTGAACGCGTGATTCGCAACCCTGACGGCAGTGTACAAAACTCGGGGTTTGCATCAAGGTTTATCAACAGTTTGATCATCTCAATTGTTAGCACCATATTGGCAGTGGGCATGGGTACTTTGACAGCGTACGGTTTCTCACGTTTTCGTGTTGCGGGTGAAAAAGACTGGCTGTTTTTTATACTGTCCACACGTATGCTGCCGCCTGTAGTAGTGGCCATCCCCATGTTTTTAATGTACCGAGTAGTGGGGCTGATTGACACACACCTTGGTTTGATTATTTTGTACACGGCTTTCAACCTATCGTTTTCGGTATGGCTGATGAAAGGCTTTATGGATGAGATACCCAAAGAATATGAGGAGGCTGCCTTGGTAGACGGCTACTCTAGGCTGCACGCTTTCGTCAAAATCGTGTTGCCCCAGTCAGTCACGGGTATTGCAGCAACATCGGTGTTTTGCTTTATTACAGCGTGGAACGAATACGCCTTTGCATTGATGATGACTAATAAAAATGCCCAAACTGCACCGCCCTATATTCCGTCGCAGCTAGGCGCAGGCATGACAGACTGGACTGTGATTGCTGCAGGTGCATTGCTATTCTTAATACCGGTTTCCATATTTACTTTCCTTTTGCGTGACCATTTATTGCGCGGTGTAACTTTTGGAGCAATACGCAAATGACAAAAATTAGCTTTGTAAGGCGGCATGCCCGCCCGTTGGAAAGAATAAGCCTGATCACCATGATCGCGGGCTTATTGTTTACTTGCCAACCATTTTTTCAAGTGCTATTTACCTGGAGCGTATGCGTCATGTTGATAGGTTTAGTGGGGTACAACGTCTTTGCGCGCATTGAGTCTGCAGAGGTTCCACAAGACATGGTGGCTACGGGTGGTGGGCATTAACATGGCAGCGATACATATCCAAAACGCGGTAAAACACTTTGGTGCTGCTAAAGTGCTTGACGATGTCAGCCTGAACATTGAAGACGGCGAATTATTCGCTTTGCTAGGCCCCTCTGGCTGCGGCAAAACAACCACCCTGCGCGCTATTGCAGGGTTAGAGACTTTTGATAAAGGCCAAATTCACCTGGGCGATAAGCGGATTGACCAGCTTACACCTGGCGAGCGTGACATAGCGTTTGTATTTCAGCTCTACACCTTGTACCCGCACCTAAGTGTGGCGGACAACATTGCGTTCCCGTTGCGTGCCGCATCAGTACCAAGCGCAGAAATTACGCGTCGTGTAGCTGAGGTGGCCAAGCTTTTGCGCATAACACCATTGCTGTCGTTCAAGCCATCAAAATTATCAGGTGGCGACATGCAACGGGTCACCATTGCGCGGGCCTTGGTGCGTAACCCTGCTGCATTGTTGATGGATGAGCCTTTGGGCGCATTAGATGCCAAGCTTAGAGAAGACATGCGTGCAGAGCTTGCCCAGTTGCACGCCCAACGGCGTATTACCACTGTGTTGGTGACGCATGACCAAGTTGAAGCCATGTCGTTGGCCGACCGTATAGCAGTGATGCACGGTGGGCGCGTACAACAGGTGGGCACAGCGGCGCAGGTGTATGAGAAACCTGCCAATTTATTTGTTGCACAGTTTATTGGAGCACCATCTATGAATATCGTAGATGTCGAGCCTACTAAAAGTACAGATGGCGGTATCGCACTGAAGTTGGCTGGCTGCAGCGATTTACTGAACCTACATGACCAGCAGCAGGTGGTGCTGAGAGACACTGGAAAAATAGCACTTCAGCTAGGCATTCGGCCCGAAGCCATGACCCTGTGCGCACCAGGTGAGGCGGGGCTACGTGGTGAGGTAGATCAGTATGAGCCACTTGGTGCTTACGACTTAGTGAGTTTGCGTTTGCAAAACGCTAAAACTATTTTGCGCGTTAAGACCAAGCCGCGCAGTTATCGTCAAGTGGGGGAGGCCGTTACCGTGCGACCCAACCCATCGGGCTGTCATTTGTTTGACCGTCAAAGTGGCTTGGCTGTGGCCTAACACTATTTTGTAAGATTCAAATATTCATGGCCCACCTACATATCGAACGCTTGTCTAAGCGATTTGGCAATATCCAAGCGCTAGATAACTTAAACCTAACTGTGGCTGATGGCGAATGCTTTGCCTTGCTAGGCCCCACGGGTGCGGGCAAATCTAGCACCCTGCGCAGTATTGCCGGGCTAGAGACGCCAGACAGCGGGAGCATTAAGTTAGACGGCATTGAGATCACCACTGTCAGTCCTGCGCAGCGGGATGTGGCATTGGTGTTTCAGCAATATTCACTGTATCCCACGCTCACAGTGCGCCAGAATTTAGAGTTTCCGTTGCGCGCACCTGTGCGTAATTTGAGTACCCAAGAGATTAACCAGCGTGTGGCATACGCTACAGCAGCATTGCACATTGACCATTTGTTAGACCGCAGAACCGACAAGCTCTCAGGCGGAGAAATGCAGCGTGTATCTATTGGCCGCGCCATCGTACGCGAACCGCGCATATTCTTGTTAGACGAGCCACTGTCTAACTTGGACGCCAAGCTGCGCGAAGTGTTGCGCAGTGAAATAAAAGCCCTCAGAAAGCGCTTAAGTGCCACCATGCTGTTAGTAACGCATGACCAAGTAGAGGCGCTGTCGATGGGTGACAGAGTGGGCGTGCTGCAAAACGGTCAACTCATCCAAGTGGGCACACCAGATGAAATCTACGAACGGCCTTGCAATACCTTTGTGGCAGGTTTTGTGGGTTCACCCGCGATGAACTTGTTCTCAGTGGATATCGGTAATAACATTTTGCGTGTAGAAGGCACTGACTGGCGCCTACCTTTGCCCGCCGGTGCTGTTGGCGAACTACCCATGTCTGGCAGTCAAGCCGTACTGGGGCTGCGCGCAGAGGACATTAAGCTAAATGTGGATGGCGATTTAACTGCGCAGGTCTATTCTGTAGAGCATTTAGGCGCTGAGCAGCTTATTACTATTGCGCTTAACGAGCAATTGCACTTGCGTCTGATGACAGAGCATGGTGCGCAATACAAAGCGGGTGACACTATTCGAGTGGACATCTCACCGCAGAGTTATCACTGTTTTAGCGCAGCCAACGGCAAGCGCCACTCATGGCAGTACAGCGAAGCTGCAACCATAGCATTGGCTTAACGTATATTTTATCCAACCCAACCCTTATCTTTAATTAGGAGATTAAAAATGCAAATTTCTACCCACAACTGGATGCGCCCTGAGCCTATTCGCCGCTCTATCGAACGCATGGCACACCTAGGCATTGAATACATTGAATTGGCTGGTGAGCCCGATTGGTACAGCTCTGCAGAGGTTGCAAAGCTACTCAAAGAATACAAACGTAAATGCTGGGGCAGTGTGACATTGACGCTGGGCGAACGCAATTTGTGCGCTAAGGATGCTGGACAACGCGAGCGTACAGTAGATTTCATGAAAAAAGTAGTCACCATGTCTAAAGAGCTTGGCGGCGAGGTAACCACGGTGGTGCCAGTGACCGTAGGCAAGCTAGTGGCAGAAAGTACGCCTGAACTGGAGTGGAAATGGCTAGTCGAAGGCATGAAAGAGCTGTACACCCACGCCGAGCGCGAAGGTATTAAGCTGGCCATTGAGCCACTTAACCGTTTTGAAACCTACCTCATTAACCGTGGCGACCAAGCGATGAAGCTGGCCGAAGAGGTGGGGCCCAACTGCGGTGTATGCCTAGACGTTTTCCATATGAATATGGAGGAAACGAATTTGTATGAGCCTTTCAAAAAGATCGGTTCTAAAGTCTACAACGTCCACCTTGCAGACAATAACCGTTTTGCTTGCGGCATGGGGCAACTAGATTTTGCACGCATCATGCAGACTATCCACGCCATTGGCTACAAGGGATGTGTATCGCTTGAATTTATGCCAACGATTGACCGCAGCTCGGTGCAGCGCTGGGGCCCGCAAGTAGAAAAAGACACCACTAAAGTGCCACCAGAACTATTGCAGTTCATCATTGATCATGGTTCCAATCTCTTGTCAGAGGATTTTTACACCTCGATGTTTGAGAAATCACTCGCAACGCTGAACCCACTTCTCGCAAAGTAAAGATCCAGAACTAGGAGGCAGAACATGTTGACGGGAATGCTATTTCATGTGGCCATTAAAACGGCCGATCTGGATTCAACCATTGCTTTTTATACCCAGGTATTAGGTATGGCCTTGGATCCTAACCGCCCCCCGTTCAACTTTCCTGGGGCTTGGTTGATCCCGTCTGTGCCTGGTGGTGTTGCCACTATCCACGTGTATGCAGGTGATGCTGCGTCAGAAGCCGATGGCAGCTACCAAAAAGGCACCGGCGTGATTGACCATGTGTCTTTTGTGACGCACGGCATTCCTGACTATCGTTTGCGATTTGAAAAACTGCAATTGCCTTGGCGTGAAAACATGGTTCCCAACATGCCGCTATCGCAGCTGTTTGTTCACGACCCCAACGGTGTGATGTTGGAGTTAACGTTCCATACCGATTCAGAGCTCGCACCGCACGGCCCGATTGCCGCAGACAAACAGTATTTTCCTAAAGAGCGCTGGTTTAAACCAGAAGTTTATATCGGTTTGGCACAAAAATGTAAAAATTTAGCGGAGACTAAAAAATGAAAATTACCAATGTGCAGGCTTACTGGCTTAGGGTGCCGATACCCTTTGAGCAGCAACATACGAGTGATTTTGGCCGTGCAGAAACCTTTGACACCGCACTAGTGCGTATTGACACAGACAAAGGTATTACAGGCTGGGGCGAGGGCCGCGTAGCCGCAGGCAGCTTTGGTAACCATGCTGCAGTGGTGACTACAATCAACAGCGAGTTTGCGCCATTGCTAATAGGCATGCGCGCAGACCGCATCACCAATATTGTGGAAGGCCTCTACAGCGGCACGCGCGCGCATTTCGCACATGACAGAGGCCATGTGTTCCCCATTATGGCGCGTCGTGGCGTAACAGTATCTGCCATTTCAGCGATTGATATTGCGCTGTGGGATTTGCTGGGTAAATCACTAGGTGTACCTGTGCATGCACTACTTGGTGGTGCGCGTGTAGACCGCATGCAAGCTTATGGCTCAGGTGGTTGGGCAGGCGTAGACCAGATTGGTGCACAGCTCACAGCATTTGTTAAACGTGGTGCATTCAAAGCTATCAAAATGCGTGTGGGTGTGCAAGACGGTACACCTGCAGTATCTGCAGCCAGAGTTAAAGCTGCGCGCGAGGCCCTGGGCGATAACATTGACATCATGTGCGATGCGCATGGCACGTTTACGGTATCTGAAGCTAAAGAATTTTGCCATCGTATTCGCGACTTGGGCGTGGCGTGGTTTGAAGAACCCGTCACGGCAGATGACCCGGTAGGCCTTGCCGAGGTGCGCGCATTCAGCAACGTGCCTATCGCCGCTGGCGAAAGCGAGGCAACGCGGTTTGACTTTATGCGCCTGATTGAACGGCGCGCTGTAGATATTTTGCAACCCGATATGGCGATTTGCGGTGGCCTAAGCGAAGGGCTGCGTATTGCAGCGTTGGCTAGCGCGGCCAACCTGCGCTTAGCGCCGCATTTGTGGACAGGTGCTTGCGGTTTTGCAGCAGGTTTGCACCTTTGTGCTGTCAGCCCAGCCGCCTTTACCGTGGAGTATTCGCTGGGTGCCAACCCTATGATTCACGACTTGGTAGAAGAGCGCTTTGATGTGGTGGATGGCATGATTGATATGCCTATGAAGCCGGGTCTAGGCATCACGGTGCGCGAAGATTTTGTGAAACAATACACGGTATGAATGACCTCGCGCTTCCACTGTCCAACGACCACCCATCTGCGGACGAGCTGGATGCCCCCGGCAACTCACAAACAGCCAAGCTGTTAAAGCTGATTAACGACAACGGTTACGCGCCGGGTGACAGGCTGCCATCTGAGCGAGAGCTGTGCCAAATGTTTGGTACCAGCCGCGTTTCGCTGCGCGAAGTGTTGGTGCGCTTAGAGACATTGCGTATCATTGAAATGCGCCCTAAGTCTGGCATCTATTTGCGCATGAACCCGAGCGAACGCAGCGCAGAAGCCCTAGTCTTGTACACCGAAACCAATACTCCCGTGACGGAGGCGGACGTACAGCAAGCTGTAGAGGTGCGCCGCATTGTCGAGCTACAAGGTATTCGCCTAGCATGCGAGCGCCGCACCGACGCAGACTTGAGAAAAATGTGGGATGTTTTATCGCGCAGCCAAACAGAGCTGTTCAACGGCGGTACATTAGAGCTACTGGACCCTGAATTTCACCTTGCACTACTGGCCTGCACGCAAAACCAAATGCTGATGCAAATTGCCAACGTGTACTACATGATCTCGCGCAACCGGCGGCAAGTGTACTTTCGTGACCGCGCGCGCAACGAGAGCTCGCACCGCCAACACATGGCGCTGTTTGAAGCAGTCAAAGCGCGCGACACAGATGGCGCTGTCAAGCTGCTGGATGCCCATGTGTTAGGTGTTGGCACGTATTTCGATTTGTTCTTTAAGCATTCTGGCGACGTCCAAGCCGCTGCGACAAAGCCCTTAAGCTATTGAATCTTGACTATGTCCTCAAGCTCACCTTTGCCACGCGTTTTGCTAACGCTGCCCATCCATCCGCAAGCCGAGCGCGAGTTAGAAAGCTTTGCAACCCCACTGCGCCCGCCCAGCGCCAAGCCCGAGACGTTGCTCGAATGGGCTGCACAGGCCGATGCCGTCATCGTGCGTGCGCAACTGCCCGATGACATTTTTAAATTGTCACCACGGCTTAAAGTTGCTGTGCGCCACGGCACCGGTGTCGACATGATTCCTTTGGCGCAAGCCAAAGCACACGGCGTGATCGTGGCTAATGTGCCAGGCGTCAACGCTAAAAGCGTGGCTGAGTACGCGCTGTGGGCACTCATCGGTGCATGCAGAAAGTTGATCAACGTGACGGACTCGCGCCGATTAGACCAAGCGCAGCCTTGGCAATGGTCACGCGCGTTTGCAGACACCGGCCATGAACTAGATGGCAGCACGATTGGCATTGTGGGCTATGGCTCGGTAGGCCAGCAGCTGGCCACTATGCTGCAAGCGCTGTGGAGCGTGCGGGTGCGTGTGTACAACCGGTCACCTATTGAGGAAACGCCCAGCGTGAAGGCGTGCAGCCTGGACGAGCTGTTGGCACAAAGCGATGCGGTGGTACTGTCGCTACCCCTTACAGAAGAAACGCACCATTTGATTGACGCCCGCAGACTGGCGCTGATGAAGCAGGGTGCCATTTTGATCAATGTAGCGCGCGGCGCTATTGTGCAAGAGGCTGCCATGCTAGAGGCATTAGACGCAGGGCCATTGGGCATGGCAGTGCTAGATGTATTTACACCGCAGCCACTGGCCAACGATCACCCTTTATGGAAACACCCTAGAGCACTGGTAACGCCGCATGTTGCAGGCGTGTGCGACGAAAGCATGCTGCGTATGGGCTTTGGCGCAGTAGACGCAGTGCGCCGTGGGCTGAGTGGTCAAAAACCGCACCATCTGGTGACGTTGTAAGCATCAAAAAATATGCTCGTGTGCTACAGCGAAATTTAAACAACGTGCTTTATTTGGGGGTAGTGACAGCACCCTCACACACTCGCTCCAGCTGGTTACGCTGACCGCCGCAGTTAAAACGGCGTCAGAGCCTAATAAAGTCACTTTCCCCAAGGTTTTAGCCTTGTAGTCCAAGTATTTATTAATTAACCAGCTATTATATTTATAGCTTTTTAGTAGCCACGCTCACATGCGCTTGCGCAGGAAAAGCAGGTTCCATCCAGCCCTATTCTAAACGTATGGGTATTACCTGTATAGCAAATAACCTAGCATGTAATAAGATATAACCACACTAATATTCATGGGTTGATAGCATGAGCACTGCAACTAAAAACAGCATTCGTACTTACGCGATGCAAGAGCGTGCGGATCACTTGGATTTTGATATTAGATTTCAAGGTGCGCGTAACCCTTTAGTGCAGCCACATCGACATGAGTATTTTCAGATACAAGTTGGTATTCAAGGGGATAGCAATCAATCGATCGGTGGTGCTGTGAGGCCTTTTGGTGCTGGGTACCTCAGTTTTGTTCTACCTTATCGAGTGCACGTAATACCGCATCCTATAGATGCGCAGTATTGCATAGTCAATTTCCATCAAAATTTTCTTTGGCCTAATTTAGAAGTTGATCCGCTTGATTTGGAGGATGTTCCGCTATCTAAGCAGCCTGATTTAGCGCCCTTTTTATTTCAAGAGTACTTAGATTTCTCGTTCGGCAGCGCAGATTTTTCACGGATTAGAGGTTGGCTAAATGAGCTACAACAGCATAATACCTATAGAGGATTGGGTGCATTGACCACAGTTCGTGGACTGCTGCATCAAATCATCGGCTTAGCTTGTCTGCGCAATGAAGCAGGTCTAATGCGCCAGTCATTGGTACACAACGGTAAAAGCTCTCAGCGCGACGCATTGCAACGTGTGATTCGCTATGTTCGAGATAACCTTGATAAAGAAATGTCTCTCACGGAAGCCGCCGCTGCAGCATTTTTATCACCGAATTACCTTGCTCATTTATTAAAAAAGGAGACCGGTAGATCCTTTGTTGACATGGTGACTGAACGGCGCATAGAGCGTGCCAAAGAGCTACTTAGCACTACGACACAGCGTGTCCGTGATGTTTCGCACCAATGCGGTTTTAGTGATGAAGCTTACTTCAACCGTCGATTTAAGCAAATTACAGGCATCACACCAAAGCAATTTAAAGATCAGCAAGTTGCTAGTATTAAAGGGTAATTATTAATATCCGCAAATCACAAATAAGCTTAAAAATCCTATAAACACGTAATTTCATCAGTCGTAGTTTCCCTTGAATAGTGAGTTTGTCCAATATTTAGACAAACCCATCCACTGCTTTAATTAGCGTTCTTTTCTACAGTGCATGCTTAATAACAATTTAAGCGAGGCACGATGGGAAACTACAGTCTTTTCTCGATATTCACACAAAAGTTCTTTGTGGGCATTGCGGTGTCGCTTTGTCTAATTCCAACTGCGTATGCTGACGGTGGACCGTCATGGGCGTATCCTGTTGCAGACAAAGAGCAACCGCCTGCGCCAGATGGCAACTCGCCGCGTAGAGTGCCTGGCAGCGCTTTGACTTATAAAGTCAAAGAGATTGATAACCTCTTTGAGCCGCCTATTTGGTTTCCTGAAAACTACGTGGGCATGCCGCGCGTAGTGCAGTATGGCGCCCCGCCTAACGTCCGCGCTTGCGCAGCTTGCCACCTATCCAGCGGACAGGGACATCCTGAGTCAGGTCATTTATCAGGTCTGTCAGCTGGCTACTTTAAGCAGCAAATTGCAGACTATCGCTCAGGTAACAGAGTCGATTTGGTGTGGATGACCAAAATGGCACAAGCCATGACAGACAAAGATGTGAATGAAGCCGCAGAATGGTTTGCTAAGCTCAAACCTATCCCTTGGGTAAAAGTAGTAGAGACAGACACGATACCCAAAAGCTACTTCAATAAAAGCCGCAAGCGTCTAGCATTACCCGAGGGCACGGAGCCGTTGGGTGACCGTATCGCAGAGTTTCCGCAAGACCCAGAGCGCGTACTTAACAGAGACCCTTACGCGGGTTTTATCGCCTATGTGCCCAAAGGCAGCGTAGCTAAGGGTCAAGCGTTAGTGACGCAAGGCGGGGGAGGCGCAACAGTGATGTGTATCGCATGCCATGGCGTGAACTTAAAGGGTGCAGCCGACATCCCGCGTATTGCAGGCGTATCTCCTTTGTATACGGTGCGCCAGCTTTACGCCTTTAAAACGGGTGCACGCAAAGGTGTTCATGCGGCACAGATGCAGCCTGTCGTAGCCAATCTCACGCCCAATGACATCACTGCAATTGCTGCTTACCTAGGCGGATTAGCACCCTGAATTTTTTCCGAATAATTTTACTTTATCACTTTTATAAATTAGGAGACATCTATGTCAAATAGCTCACTGACCCAAACCTCAACCGTAGGCTTCGCCAAATTACTCAACGATGTTGTAGGCCAACGCGCAGATATGTTGTTGCGATTGATCGTGGGCGGGATGTTGATTCCGCACGGAATTGGCAAGTTTCTCAATTTCGGTAAAGAGGTTGAAGTGTTCGGTCAGGTGTTTAAACTCAACCCACCCGATATGTGGGTAATTGGGATGGCGGTTTTCCAAATTGTGGCTGGGGCATTGATTGTGTTTAACAAATTCACGCGATGGGCCGCGCTTTCTGTCGTGGTCTTTATGGTGGGCACTATCTTCGTTGCCAATATAGGTAACGGTTGGTTTTGGCACATGAAGGGTATCGAATATTCGGTCATGTGGGCACTGCTAGCCGTGGTAGTGGCAGGTCAAGACCGTAGTTAAACACTTTAATAATCAGGAGACCATAATGATTTTTTCATTTTTTTTACGTAGAACATTGTTGCCTTCCACTGCGCTTATTGTGGCTAGTGGTTTGGTTGGTTGTGCTAATCAACCAACGAGGGTTACTGCGCCTGTAGAGTTAACACCCATTAATATAGTACTAGGCAGTAACCTAGGTCATCTGCCTATTTTGGTAGGTGTCGAGAAAGGCTTGTTTGCTAAGCACGGCATAGATTTGAAGCTAAAGATTGTCAATAACGGTGGCGAAATGGTGGCGGCTATGCAAAAGCGCGAAGTCGAGCTTGGCAATATGAGCGTGACGACCTTCATTAAGGCCAAACACGAGGGCGATCAGCTTCAAGTGGTTGGCTTGATCATGAATGATGCGACGCGGTCAAATGCTGATGAACCGTTAGCCATCATTAGCAAAAAAGGCAGCGGCATTCGTCCGGGAAAAATAGAGGATCTCAAGGGTAAAAAAGTGGCTGTTATGTTAGGCCAAACACCTCATGAGTATCTCAAGATAGCGATCGCCAAAGCTGGTATGGCCGAGTCCGATGTCCAGATTGTGAACATGCCGCAATCCCCCGCAATTGCAGACGCACTGCGCGAAGGAAAAGTAGATGCTGTGGCATCACTAGAGCCTTTGAACTCAGTTGTGATGCGCAATGTGCCTGAGGCTTATGAAGTTAAACGCGGAGGTGGCTATTTATCGTATTTGATGATCACTACAGCCTATGTCCCTACTATCAAAAATCAAGCCGATGTGATTGCCCGTTTCTCCGCAGGCTTGGCCGCTGCCAGCCAATACACCCGACAAAACCGTACTGAAGCTGTCGAGATATTCGCCAAGCGCGTTCCCGGACAAAACATGGCTGCATTGACGGATGGTATTCGCCACATTTCGTATGACCCCCGCATGTCTGCAGCTACTGACAAAGCTTTTGAAGCTGCACAACAAGATGTATTAGCGCAGGCCTCACTTAAAGGCAAGTCACCTATCGCTGTGAACGATCTGTTGTACCGTGATGCAATCGTTAAGGTGCAACAACAGCATCCGCAATACTTCAGTGATTTACCCAAGTTGCCGTAAACCATGCGGCCAGTTCATTTTTAATTTTTTAATGCTATGGTAATTTCGAATAATACGAGTTCTGCTGGAGTCTTTGCGCTAGCAAGTCAAGTGCAGAGTTTCATAGAACAATCCTTGGAGAAGGTGGGGCTACCATCTGCGGACGCAACCAAAGTCGCATCGCTGATGGCTGAGGCCGATATGCAAGGCTCTGACGGACACGGTGCGATTCGGTTGACGCAATATATAAAACGGATTAAGTCGGGAGGTATGAACATCCGGCCGAACATCCGTATTGCTACCGAACGTAGCGCCATGGCAATTATGGACGGCGATAACGGCATGGGGCACTTGGTAGTCTCTAAAGCGGTTGATTTGGCGATTAAAAAGGCCAAAGTTGCAGGTGTAGCATGGGTGGGAACGCGCAATAGTAACCACGCTGGACCCGCGTCACTTTACGTGCGCAAGCCACTTGAGCATGACATGCTGGGTCTGTACTTTGCTGTGGGCAACGCTAACCACTTACCGCCGTGGGGCGGTGTGGATATGTTGTTGTCGACCAATCCGATAGCCGCAGGTATACCTACACAAATAGAACCCGCAGTGATATTAGATATGGCTACCACAGTGACAGCCTATGGCAAGGTTAAGGCTGCTGCTAAACGCGGTGAACAAATGCCTGTGGGCTGGATGATAGATCGGCAAGGTAAGCCATTGCTAGACCCTGCGCGTGCCAATGAAGGGTTTTTATTGCCTATTGGAGGCCATAAAGGCTACGGACTGGCTTTGATCGTAGGGCTACTGGCAGGTACCTTAAATGGTGCTGCAATGGGTAAAGATGTTATTGATTTCAACCAAGACTACGTCACAAAAACTAATACAGGCCAAGCTATTTTGGTGATAGACCTCAAGGCGTTCGGTGATCCAGCTGTTTTTAAGTCTGCTGTGGACACCGTAGTACAAGACTTGCGCAACAGTAAAAGACTGCCTGGTGTTGAGCGAATTTGGTTGCCTGGTGAGCAAAGCCAATTACGCAGAGCCAAATATGAAATAAGTGGCGTACCCATTTCGGCTGGTTTACTAGCCGATCTGAATCAACTCGCAGTTGAGCTTGGCGTAAAGCCGATTGAACTTATCCAGAAGAAATAATGAAATCTGTCAATCCAGCAACTAACCAGATACTGGCTCAATTTGAGTCCTACAGCGCTATAGAAATTGAGCGGCGACTACAACAGGCCTCTGACGCTCAAAAGCAATGGACGATGCAACCCATCGTTAAACGTGCGGAAGTTTTGCGGCATGTAGCTCGCACGCTACGCCAAAAAATAGACCACTACGCGCGTTTGATTACGCTGGAGATGGGTAAGCCACTGACTGAGTCAGTAGCTGAAATTCAAAAATGCGCTTGGAATTTTGAATTTTATGCAGAGCAATCGCCTGTATTTATGCAAGACCTTGTGGTGCAAAGCAGCGCCACGGATAGTCGGATTGTGTACGACCCGTTAGGCCTAGTTTTGGCAGTTATGCCGTGGAACTATCCTTTTTGGCAAGTCATGCGCGCTGCAGCGCCAATCCTTGCTGGTGGTAATGGGATGGTTTTGAAACACGCAGCAAATGTGCCGCAATGTGCGTTAGCCCTAGAAGATATTTTTTTACAAGCTGGTGTGCCAGACGGCTTGTTCACTACATTATTAGTCGGTTCGTCGGGAGTAGCAGCACTTATTGAAGATCAACGTATCCACGCAGTGACCTTTACTGGCTCTACACCAGTAGGACGCACCATAGCGGCCCAAGCCGGGCGTGCACTTAAAAAACAAGTGCTTGAATTAGGTGGTTCAGACCCATTCATTGTTTTGGCTGATGCTAATGTGGAGCAAGCTGCAACAGCGGCCGTTAAGGCTAGATTTCACAACACAGGTCAAAGCTGCATATCTGCTAAGCGATTTATAGTTGAGGAGTCAATTGCACAAAATTTCGTAGACATATTTTGCGAGTTAACTGCAAAACTGGTCACGGGTAATCCACTCCAAATGGATACAAATGTAGGCAGCATGGCACGTCCAAGCTTGCGTGACGATTTGCACGCCCAAGTACAAGCCAGCGTTCAGCAAGGTGCCAAGTTACTCGTCGGGGGTAAGTTTGTCGAAGGTGAGGGTGTTTTTTATCAGCCTACTGTTTTAGATCATGTGACTTACAACATGACAGCGGCACGTGAAGAAACCTTTGGCCCAGCTGCGGCCATCATGCGCGTTAAAGATGCAGGAGAGGCCATCAAAGTGGCTAACGGCACAGAGTTTGGATTAGGTGCGGCATTGTGGACTACGGATATGGAGCGTGCGCGCAGTCTGTCGCGGGTAATAGAAGCGGGCGCTGTGTTTATCAACGGATCAGTCGCTTCTGATCCTCGCTTGCCATTTGGTGGCACCAAGCAGTCAGGCTATGGCAGAGAACTTGGCGCACTAGGTATGCACGAGTTTTCTAATGTTAAAACAGTTTGGACCGGCCCTGTTCACAGCAGCTAATCATCCTCAACACTGAAAGAACTATCAATATGACCACAATTACCACGCTGCACCCTGCCGTTCTACGACCTGACACCATCACCAGCCATGACCGCGGCGGTGGTGCGCGCACTATACCGTTAGTTGTGGCATCCATTGGAGCGAAGTCGTTGATTAACGGAATTACTGAATTTGCGCCGGGCACGGCCATTCCATTTCACAGTCATAACTGCGAGGAAAGCGTCATGCTACTTGCAGGCAATGCCATCTTAGATATTGAAGGACAAGAGCACGACTTAAAACCTTTGGATACGACATGGATTCCGCCCAATGTGTCGCACCGCTTTCGCAATATGTCCACTACCGAACCCATGAAAATATTTTGGACTTACGCGTCGCTACAAGCTACACGCACTTTGACTGATACCGGTGAAACGCGTGCAGTGTCTAGCGAACACAATTCGTAAAGTATCGATTGCAAATCTTCCATCTTTACTAAAGGAAAAACTATGGGTCTTAAATTTCTAGAACACCTTTTAATTTTGACGCACGATCCAGATGCGACTCGTGACTGGTTTTGCGAAAACCTAGGGTTCCGTAATGGCTACCACCCCGAGTTTGGGTTCCCGGTGTATTGGCTGTATATCGGCGAGCAAGACGTGATTCATATCGGCAAGGCACGTCATTCCGCTCACCAAGACACATATCTAAAAACGCCTAGCGATCAGGCGGGTATTGACTATGCAGCAGCGGGTGCCTTGGGCTCTGGGCGCATTGACCACTTGTGTTTGAACTGCGAAGGTATCGAGGAATTTATTGACCGTTTAACTAAAAACGGGATTGATTTTAGTGAGAGAAAAGCACATAACTCTAATTTGTACCAATTGTTTATGCGCGAGCCAATTAACGGCATCAAAGTGGAATTGAATTTTGCTTGGCATGAAGCAGCACGTATTGGCCGAGTACCTACATGGACTGATGAAGGACAAAACCAAAAAGCAACAGAGCAAATTACAGCGACCCCCACCAAGTCTGCCAAAACTTCTGCATTTTAGGACTCACCATGAACGCACCCATCAAGGCTTCAAAAATGCAAACTAACTACGTTATACCGTCGCCAGTGCAGGTTAGCTTGGCAATAGCAGGTGAAGTTACAAGATTTCCTGTTAATCGAATTTTTTGTGTAGGCCGTAACTATGCTGACCACGCACGCGAGATGGGCCATGATCCAAACCGTGAACCCCCTTTCTTTTTCATGAAGCCGGCTAACACGATCGTCGCGGATGGTGCTGACTTCCCATACCCTGCTTTGTCGACAGATGTACACCACGAGGTGGAATTGGTAGTGGCTCTTAAGTCTGGAGGATCAGATATTTCTGCCGCACAAGCGCTAGATCATGTCTATGGCTACGCAGTAGGTCTGGATATGACGCGTCGTGATTTGCAAAGTGAGGCCAAAAAATTAGGCCGACCTTGGGATACAGGAAAAGCTTTTGACGCTTCAGCCCCATGCTCGGCCCTGCAGCCAGCACACAAAATTGGTCACCCTAGCAAGGCGAAGATTAGTCTGACTGTAAATGGTCAAATGCGTCAGCAAGGTGACTTGACAGATTTGATTTGGAATGTGCCTGAAACTATTGCATATTTAAGTACGTTGTTTGCGC
Source organism: Polaromonas sp. (assembly GCA_031431335.1). Classification (GTDB taxonomy): domain Bacteria; phylum Pseudomonadota; class Gammaproteobacteria; order Burkholderiales; family Burkholderiaceae_C; genus JAAFIP01. The sequence goes on from JANPDG010000048.1 coordinate 21,567, forward strand.
TGCAACCAGGAGATTTAATTTTTACTGGCACGCCCGCTGGCGTGGGTGCAGTGGTGCGATCTGACAAATTGGTTGCGTCGATTGAAGGGGTTGCAGAGTTGTCGGTAAGTGTTGCGTAGTATTTTTTGCCTTAGGCATAGCTAGGAATTTATGATGTTTAGACGCGATTTTTTATTAACCGGCGCTGCTGGTGGTGTGACTTGTTCTGTGAGCCCAGTGTGGGCACAAAAATACCCAACGGGATCGGTCACTATCGTCTTGCCACTTCAAGCAGGCAGCGCATCCGATGTGGCAGTCCGCCATGTCGCCGAAAAGCTAGCTGCGCGGCTGGGCGGAGGCTTTGTGGTGGAAAACGTAGCTGCAGCCGCTGGCGTGGTGGGCCTTGAGCGACTATCACGGGCTAAGCCAGATGGCCAGACTATTGCTGCGCTAAATAACAGCATCATTACTATATTGCCGCATCTGCAGCCACAGAATGTGAAAGTAGATACACGCAAAGACTTTTTGCCAATAGTGGGTATTGCAAATATTCCTACTTTTATGGCAGTGCCTAAAAACTCGCCAATTAATAGCATTAAAGATTTAGTTGAAGCAGCTAAAAAGAAGCCGGGTGGGATAACTTATTCCTCTGGGGGTGTCGGTAGTCCGCAGCATTTGGCTACAGAAATGTTCACGTCATTTACTGCAACAAAAATGACGCACGTGCCTTATAGGGGTGCCAGCCAAGCTGCACTAGCCGTAGCCTCAGGGGAGGTTGAGCTAATGTCGATGGCGCTGCCGTTAGCTCAACCCTTTTTACCTGAAGGCCGCGTAAGGTTGATCGGCTATTGCGGTACTGAGCGACATGCGCAATTCAGAGATGTACCCACCGTGCAAGAGCAGGGCGTGGCCAAATTTGACTATTCATCATGGATTGGCTTGTTTCTGCATAAGGATGTTGCGCCATCCATTTTGGCAACCTTACGCAAAGAGGCAGAAGCTATTGTGAATGACCGTGCCTTGCAAACACAACTTATCCGCTCGGGCATGGAGCCCTGGCCGCGTAATGCAGAACAACTAACAAAAATTGTCCAAGACGACTATCTGCGCTGGCAGAAAATTGTTTCCGAGGCAAAGATTCAAGGCACTTAGCATGTCTTTTGCAGCACAACCTGCAACGCACATTGCTGGATACCAAGGCACTGCATCAGTGCTTACGCATGCGCTCAAGCAGCTGGCGGATAGATTGAAAAGTGATATCCCTGAACTAAATATAAACTTTGATGCGGACTTTACAGCATCTGGCGATACTGCTGGCTCATTGTTTAAAAAGGTCAATAAAGGTGAAAAGCACATTTGCTATATAGCATCAAGCTATCTAACCGCTAGGGTACCGGAGTTATCTGTGCTTGATATACCGTTTAGTGTGACCGACCGTACAGCTGCACTACACGCGTTAGACAATGATGTGGGCCTTTTACTAACTGCAGCGGTGGAGAAGAATACTGACTATAAAGTTTTAGGATTTTGGGATAACGGATTTCGTCACATATCTAATGCTGTGCGGCCTATTCGTAATCTCCAGGATTGCCAAGGGCTGGTAATCCGAACGCTAGATAACGCAGGATATCGCGCGACATTTAATGCTATGGGGTTTATTGCAAAAACTACTGATGTAAACGATTTTGTGGGGGTAATAGAGCGTGGTGATGTGCAAGCTCAGGAAAATCCGCTTACTAACTTTATGGGGTTTTCCATATGGCGGCATCATCGCTATATCAGCCTGACTAGTCATTACTTTGGGGTGCTGTTACTGGTGTGTCATCGCGAGTGGTTTAATGCACTCTCAATTAAAAATCAAAAAATTGTGCAGTTAGCAGCCGACATGGCGACCTGTACACAGCGCCACCTTGCATCACTTCAAGATGCGCAAGCGCTGGAGCAGTTGCATGCTTATGATGTTCAAGTCATTCAACAAGATGCGCTAGACATAGCAGCTATGCGACTCGCTGCGCAAGCTACACCCATACACATGAATAAAAATTTGCACAAGACTCTATGCAGTTTATATTTTACAAATGACATTTATGAACAATTTAACTAATAAATTTAGTCACAGTCTATTTCGTCTATTTTCTGCCATGGCTGTGAGCATACTTGTATTTAGCTTCGCCAGTATTGGCTACGCCCAAGAAATGGGCGTTAGTGCGCAGCGCATCATTCTGGGTCAGTCTATGGGATTGACTGGGCCGATTGCCTCGTCCGCTAAAGAACAAATTAGCGGTGCAAAGCTGTACTTCGATGGCGTTAATAAGTCGGGCGGGATTTACGGGCGGAAAATAGAACTCGTCACGCTGGATGACAAGTTTGATGCCAAGCAGGCTGTCGTAAATGCCAACGAATTAATCGACAAAGGTGTGTTTTCTTTCTTCTTATTTAGAGGCACAGCGATTGTCGAGGCTGTACTTCCCCTAGTGGTTGATAAACGCATACCAATGGTGGCGCCTTCAACGGGTGCCCAGTCGCTCCACGACCCATTAAATAAATGGGTTTTCAATGTGAGGCCGCGCTTTCAACAAGAGGTTGAAAAAGCTGTGAAGCATTTGCATTCGATTGGCGTAGTCCGTATTGGTATTTTGCATGCAGAGGACGGCTTTGGCAAAGATGCCTTGACGGGTTTCAATAGAACTATGCAAGAGATCAAACGGAAGCCTCAGTGGATGCGTGGCTTCAAGCGCCCGTTTACTGATGTCAAAGAAGTCACGATAGATGCTGTTAAAAGTGATAGCCAGGCTTTGGTATTGATAGGAGCATCTGGTGAAATTGCTAGCTTTATTAAAAGCTACCGTGCATCAGGTGGTACTAGCCAACTCGTGACTATTTCAAATAATTCTTCGCAATCTTTTTTGGATGGGTTAGGTGTTTACGGCCGCGGCATGATCATCACGCAAGCAGTGCCTAGCTCGCCTGCACGGGGTATGACAATCATTACAGATTTTAGAAATGCGGCAGCCAGTGAAAAAATTCCTACAACACCCGCAGCTCTAGAGGGTTTTATCGCCGCCAAATTAATGTGCGAGGGGTTGCGCCGAGCTGGTGTAGCTCTTACGAGAGATAAGTTTGTCTCTGCACTTGAAAGTGGCATGCCAATTGATTTAGGCGGTATAAGAATGAACTATTCGTCTAAATCGAGAACTGGTTCTGAATACGTTGACATCACTATCGTGGGTGTCGACGGCAAAGTTATCTATTAAGATTTTTGCATTAATAATATGATCTACGAGATAGCTACCCTTCAAATTAAATCTGGCAGAGAAGCGGAGTTCGAGAAAGGCGTAGCGGAGGCCGCGCTGTTGTTTAGGCGGGCTGAGGGTTGTTTAGGTATGGCTTTGCGGCGTAGCATCGAAAACCCGCAGTCTTACTGTCTTGTGGTGCAGTGGCGTACAGTAGAAGATCATATCGTTGGATTCCGCGAATCTAGCGACTTCCAAGCTTGGCGCGGCTTAGTGGCACATTGCTTTGAAGCGGCGCCGAGAGTCGAACATATGAGTGAAGTTACGATTGCGTTTTAAGCTGTTGTTTACGCCGCAGACGCGCAGGCTTTCGCCACAGTTTTAATGATGCTGGCTGCATCCACTTTGAAAAACGCTCGCAGTGCTGCACGCGTATCACTGCGACCAAACCCATCGGTGCCTAGCGTGGTGTACTTGCGGCCTTCGGGCAAGTAAGCGCGCACGCTCTCGGGCACGGCGCGCACGTAGTCGGTGGCGGCAATGATGGGGCCGCTGGTTTGGCTGAGCACCTGTTGAATCCAAGGCAGTGTGCCCGTTGATTCATAGGCTGCTTCGCACGCTGCGCCGTCGCGCGCTAGTTCGCTCCAGCTGGTCACGCTAACCACATCTACCTCGTAACCTTGCTGTGCCAATTGCTCTGCCGCTGTGATGACTTCAGTCAAAATAGCACCTGATCCTAAAAGAGTGATATTTGAAATATTTTTAGGCACTTTTCCGACGTGAATATTTAATAGTTTGCTATTAAATTTATAACAGCCGCGCAATACGCCTTCGTGCGCCTCTGCGGGCAGGTTAGGCTGTGGGTAGTTTTCATTCATCAACGTGATGTAGTAGAAGACATCATGCTGCTCCACCAACATAGAGCGCATGCCTGCGTCTAAGATGACGGCCAGCTCGCCTGCGAATGCGGGGTCATAGGCTTTGCAGTTAGGTATGGTGGCGGCCACTAAATGGCTGGTGCCGTCTTGGTGTTGCAGGCCTTCGCCGCCCAGTGTGGTGCGGCCAGATGTTGCGCCTAACAAGAAGCCGCGTGCGCGCTGGTCAGCCGCAGCCCATATTGCGTCGCCTACGCGCTGAAAGCCGAACATGCTGTAGTAAATATAAAACGGCAACATGGCCAGGCCGTGCACGCTGTAGCTGGTGGCGGCTGCCGTCCAACTAGCAATGGCACCTGCTTCGCTAATGCCTTCTTCTAAAATTTGGCCGTCTAAGGCTTCACGATAAAACAGCACGGAACCGATGTCTTCGGGTGCATATTTTTGCCCCACGCTGCTGTAGATGCCTACTTGCTTGAACAAGTTGGCCATGCCAAAAGTGCGTGCCTCGTCGGCCACGATGGGTACGATGCGCGGGCCTAGCTGCTTGTCTTTGAGCAAGTTACCCAGCATGCGCACAAAGGCCATGGTGGTGGACATTTCTTTGCTGTTCGCGAGCAGTGCAAACTGCGCATAACTATTTGTATCCGACGAAGGTAGCGTAAGTGCAGGCACGGGTACCACCTGCGCAGCTGTATGCCTTTTGGGCAAGTGGCCGCCTAATGCTGCGCGCCGCTGGTGCAGGTATTGCATCTCGGCGCTGGTCTCTTCGGGTTTGTAATAGCTCAATGTCTTGGCTTGCTCGTCGGTCAATGGCAAGTTAAAGCGGTTGCGGTAAGCGATCAGCTCGCCTTCGTCCAGCTTCTTTTGGCTGTGCGTGGTCATCTTGCCTTGGCCTGCGTTGCCCATGCCGTAGCCTTTTTTGGTATGCGCGAGGATGACGGTGGGCTGACCTTGGTGTGCGGCTGCAGCGGCATAAGCAGCGTGGATTTTGACAATGTCGTGGCCGCCGCGTTTGAGGCGGTCGATCTGCTCGTCGGTCATGCCCTGGGCCAGCGCGGCCAGCTCAGGGCTTTGGCCAAAAAAGCTGTCGCGGTTGTAGCGCCCGTCTTTGGCGGCAAAGGTTTGCATTTGGCCGTCTACCGTGTTGGCAAAAGTCTTGGCCAGCGCGCCTGTGACGTCGCGTGCAAACAGGCCGTCCCAGTCGCTGCCCCAAATCAGTTTAATCACGTTCCAGCCTGCGCCGCTAAACAGCCGCTCCAGCTCGTCGATGATGCGGCCATTGCCGCGCACAGGGCCGTCTAGGCGCTGCAAGTTGCAGTTGACCACCCACACCAAGTTGTCTAGGCCCTCGCGCGATGCCAAGGTTAAAGCGCTCATGCTCTCTGGCTCGTCCATCTCGCCATCGCCAAACACGCCCCACACTTTGCGCTGTGAACAATCGAGCAACTGCCTGTGCGACAGGTAGCGCATAAAGCGCGCATGGTAAATGCTGCTGATCGGGCCAATGCCCATTGACCCGGTAGGGAACTGCCAAAAATCGGGCATCAACCACGGGTGCGGGTAGCTGGACAGGCCGCGTGCGCCATGCTGCGGTGCTTCAATCTCGCGGCGATAAAAGTTTAAATCTTGCTCCGTCAAGCGGCCTTCCAGATAAGCCCGCGCATACACGCCCGGCGCACTGTGCGGCTGAAAAAACACCAAGTCACCGCCATGCTGGTCGCCCGCCACCACATTGCGCGCTTTGAAAAAATGGTTGTAACCCACCTCAAACAAATC
>JANPDG010000049.1:0-17304 GCA_031431335.1 Polaromonas sp.
ACGCAAGAGCTGGGCACGCGCAATATCAAAATTGCGCTTCGCCGCTTGCGCAAGTTTGCCCGCGAAGGCGCGCATGACGAGCTGGACTTGGACGACACCATTCGCAGCACGGCGGCCAATGCGGGCTGGCTAGACATCAAAATGGTACCTGAGCGGCATAACAACGTCAAAGTGCTGCTGCTGATGGACGTGGGCGGCACGATGGACGAGCATATTGGCCGCGTGGAAGAAATGTTCTCAGCCGCCAAGACTGAGTTCAAGCACCTGGAGTTTTATTATTTTCACAACTGTGTGTACGACTTTATGTGGAAGAACAACCGCCGCCGCTATGCAGAGAAGTTTCCTACGCAAGACATCATTCGCAAGTACAACAAAGACTACAAATTGATTTTTATTGGTGACGCCACCATGAGCCCGTATGAAATTCTCCAGCCGGGCGGCAGCGTGGAATACAACAACGAAGAAGCGGGGGTGGAGTGGCTGCAGCGCTTATGCCAAGCCTTTCCTAAGTTTGCGTGGATCAACCCCGAGCCGCAAGGCGTGTGGCAGTACCGCCAGAGCATTGGCATCATGCAGCAGATCATGAGCCAGCGCATGTACCCTTTAACAGTCAAGGGGCTGGAAGAAGCCATGCGCTTGCTGAGCAAGTAGCCTGCGCTGCGCTCGATGCTAACGCGGCGTTCGCAACAGACTGCGCTCGTCGTCTTGTAGCTTACGAATTCCTCTTGGCACCCAGTCATGCTTGCCTTTGGCCAACGCATATTCGTAATAACGGTAAGCCCATCCTGCCCAGCGGCTGCGCACTAAGGGCAGGCTCAATACACTGGGCACCAAGCCTGCAAAAAATGGATTGCGCCGCAAGGTGAAATACACCTCGATACGCAAAGTGGGCGCTGGGCTGGGTGTGCGGCGGTGAAAGCCGCTGGTGTCGGCAATCACCAGCGTATTGCCCGGCACAGCGGCCAAAAATAAATCTTGATACCCCATCGCTTGCAAGCCCGCTTCGTCCGTCCTGAACGAGCCGCTCGAATGCATCATGTTGGCGCTGCTGGCTGCGCTCATGCTCTGCGCATGATTGAACTGTTGGTGTATTGCGCCAGGGCGGTGTGAGCCTGTTGCGTAGGCAAATGGGCCTTGCTGCGCGCCCACATCGTGCAAAAAAAGCCATGCTTTGGCCAAGGAGTGAAACGTGTCGCTATGCCAATCAGTTTGCGGGTCGTGCCCCTGTGCAGCGCCATCGCTTCTGATAATTTGCAGTGCAGCAATAGGTGTGCCAGAGCAGCCCGCCGCATAACGCAAACTGCGCAGCAACTCTGGGTGCGCAATCAGTCTGCCCAAGGCTGGATAGCGCCCCGCGCAAGTGTGCGAATCCAAATTGGCTCTGTGGGTCAGCGCGGGCGACTGACACATTTCTATGAACGGCAGTGCAGCTGCGCAAAGCTCTTGGCGCACTTGGTCAAAATCAGCTTGCGATAAAAAATGGGGCAGCATCACATAGCCTTGCGTGTCCAATGCCTGTTTGCGCTGTGCGGGTAGGCCCCAGCCGATGAATATTCGCCGCGCTTGGGCACACCAGTCGGCCAATCGCTTGCGAGCGCCATACACGCCCAACCGGTTGAGCGTGGGGCTACCTATCCACCGATTGGTGCGAAAGTTCTTGGCGCTGGTTAAAAAGATGAACATACGAAGCTATAGCAGTCGAATTCCGATTATCGCCCGGTTCAGCCTTAGGCCATGATTGCATCAGCCCCGCATCAGCCTCGTACAATACGCGCAGTCCTCCTCGTAGTTCAATGGATAGAACGGATGCCTCCTAAGCGTCAAATACAGGTTCGATTCCTGTCGAGGGGACCATATTCACACAATGAAAAAAATCGAAAGGCCGTCACGCTTTTCGACTTTTTTAGTTGTAGGCAGTGCGGTTATGCAGGGTAGCGCAGGCTGCCAAACAAACCGTCCACCTCGTCTTCAGGTCCCGCTGCAAAATATAATGCATTGCTGTCGCCCAAGCTTTCGCCGTTGCCAAACTGTAGCGCCCAGAGCCCTGCGATAGCGACGGGCTTATCTAGCTTGTCGCGCAGGTCATCAATATAGGCGCCGGTTGCAGCGTTAAAAGCGCAAATACGACCTGCTCCACCAAAGTTACCCACCAGCAGTGCGCCTGATAGTTTGCCAAAATTGGCAGGCGCAATGGCAACACCCCAAGGTGCGTTCAGGCGCATGGCGTCATCAAATATGCGCACCTGCGCACCTGCCAGCGTGAATTCGACTAATTTGCCTTTGTTGGGCTTGTTACCACTGGCCAGCTCGGTGGCGGCGTCTAATGCATCTTCTTCAGCGGGATAAAAACCTCCCACTGCGGTATCAGGGTTGGGCTGACTGATGGCGTAAGCGACGAACACGCGGCCTGCCGCGCCCTCGCCAAGCACTTGCACGTTAAACGGCACTGGATCTCCTGGCACCACGGCTTTGACACCGCCTGCACCCACTGCCCCCGAGCCAAATGGATTAACGAAACCGACCGTGGGCACTTTAGCCCATGTCTTGTCGAGGGTGACGATTTGCGGATTAGCGCCAAAGTCGGCCAACCACATGGTGTCCCACGTATCAGGCTTGATCGCCACACCAAAAAACGCACTGCCATCAGCTGCTCCGTCATACTTCTCCTCAGATGCGCCGTCGGTGCGCACAATCGCACCGGTGCTGCTACGGTCAGTCCAACCACTGACTTTGCCAGAGTCTGTGACGAACACAAAACGCGCTGAGCCGTCGAACGTGGTAGCGCCAGCGCCTGTGCCCGCTATTTGGCCTGCAATGCGAAAGTTAGTGGCTGTGGCAGGTGTGCCGATCAAAGGTGCACCGTTGTAGACCACTCCCGTGATTTTGCCCAAACTGGCATCTGTCGTGAGCGAGTCAGCGCCTGGCACAGTGACTTCTTTTAGCCCATCTTGAAACAGTGGCTGTAAGCTGGCGGTACTAGAGGCTTTTACGTCGCCCACATACTGCCAGCTGGTGCCGCCGCCGCCTACCCAAAAATGTCCGCCAGCGCCTTTGGGGCGAATGGCAATACCCCAAGCATCGACAAAGTCAGCTTCTATAAACTGCGCGCCATAGCTGGCCTTGTTGGCTACCAAATTAGTTTGCTTGTATTGATTAACCGTGGGAACAACGGGGGTGCTGGTGGTGCCACCGCCGCCGCAGGCAGCTATTAGCACTGCGCTACTGCCGGCCGCTGTGACGCCGCCCCACTGCAAAAGCAGTCGGCGCTGGATCAAACTATTTTGAATGAAATTGTTCATGCATTTTCCTTGGCTTAAAACTTCGGTTGAGTTTTAAAAACTTACTAAAAATGGCTTGCATTCAAATTGCAAAACTAGAACGCTGGCTGGATATCAGTTAAAAAACACTGCACTGAAAAGGGGTACACGGCAGGCAGGACTTGCTAACTCAGATGCAATAGTATATGATAATCATTCTCATTTGCAATAACATAACTAACTTTTGCACTTAAGGTTTAAACCATGGCTCAACTTATGCACGAAATCGCTACCCCGAACCATTCGCCCGCTAACAAGGCTGCGCAGGTACACAACCTGTCTGCCACAGTCCATGCTGAGGCACCCGTGTCCAGTGCTGCACTGTTACGCGGTCACAAAACCGTGGCCATTGCACATAACGGCATGCTGTACACGTTGCAGGCCACCAAGATGGGCAAACTTATTTTGACCAAATAACTTTCACAATTTATTTTTAACCTAGAAAGAACTGCGATGAAACTTCAATTCAATATGGCCGCTGCGGCATGCTTACTGGCTAGCACAGGCGCGGTGCAAACCGCAAGCGCACAAGACCAAGTGCTCAACTTGTACTCAGCCCGCCACTACAGTACAGACGAGGCGCTGTACACCAACTTCACCAAAGCGACTGGCATCAAGATCAACCGTGTAGACGCCGATGACGCAGGCATTTTGCAACGCCTCAAAGCCGAGGGCACAGCGTCGCCTGCTGACGTGATCTTGCTAGTGGACGCAGCCCGTTTATGGAAGGCCGAAGTTGACGGTATGTTTGCACCTGTCAAATCTAAAGTGCTGGACGCCGCCATTCCAGCGAATTTAAGCGGTAAGGCCAGTGCCGAAGGGACGTCATGGTTTGGCTACAGCACACGCGCACGTGTGGTTGTGTACGACAAGGCACGTGTCAAAGTGGGCGATGTAGACACCTATGAAGAACTCGGCGATGCCAAAAACAAAGGCTTGTTGTGCACCCGCAGCGGCTCGCACCCGTACAACCTAAGCTTGTTCGGCGCAGTCTCTGAGCATATTGGCGAAAAAGCAACCGAAGAATGGCTCAAAGGCATGGTGGCAAACCAAGCCCGCGCGCCCAAGGGCGGCGACACCGACCAAATCAAAGCAGTCGCAGCTGGCGAGTGCGGCATTGCCATCACCAACACCTATTACCTCGCCCGCCTGATGCGCAGCGACAAAGCGGAAGACAAAGCCGTCATGGACAAAGTGGCCGTGGTGTTTCCTAACCAGTCTAGCTGGGGCACCCATGTCAACATCGCTGGCGGTGCGATGGCAAAAAACGCTAAAAACCCCGCCAATGCAGTGAAGTTTTTAGAATATTTGGCCAGCAAAGAAGCGCAAGACTATTTTGCCAACGGCAACAACGAATGGCCTACCGCGAACGGCGTAAAAACCAGTAACCCTGCTTTGCTAACAATGGCTGGCAGCGGCTTTAAGTCAGAGACCATTCCTATCAGCGTGGTCGGTATGAACCAAATCAAAGTGCAGCAGATGTTAGATCGCGTGGGCTACAAATAAAGTAAAACTGATTGGCTTGAACAATCATTTGGACAAGTTGTTACTACTATATTAATAGCGAACTATTAAATATACACGTCGGAAAACACTTAAAAAACCTCTTGTTTATCTGCCCATGGGTAGATACCAAGGGGTTATTTTATGATCTTACGCATCGGCATGCCTAGGGTCTGCAAATGCAAATGATTCTCGCAATCAGTTGCAAGCAAATCGGTTTTCAAGGACATCCAAGCCCACTACTTGCCGTGTTGAGGTGTCGCTGCAACAATTCATACTTAAATCACAATATAAAGGATGAGCCATGAAAGGCGACGCTAACGTCATTGGGCAATTACAAGCACAGCTCAAAAACGAGCTCACTGCCATCAACCAGTATTTTTTGCACTACCGTATGCTCAAGCATTGGGGTTTGGACAAGCTGGCCAAGAAAGAATATGAAGAATCGATTGGCGAGATGAAGCACGCCGACCAGTTGATGGACCGCATCTTCATGTTAGATGGACTGCCCAATCTGCAAGACCTGGGCAAGCTGCGCGTAGGTGAGACAGTGCCTGAGTTGCTCAAATGCGACCTAGCCTCTGAACAAGCTGCGCAGGCCACCATCAAAGACGGCATTGCTGCCGCCGAGGCCGCACGCGACTACGTATCACGCGATTTGCTGCAAGGAATTTTGGACGACACCGAAGAGCACATTGACTTTTTAGAAACCCAAATCGACTTGATCAATACAGTGGGCTTGCAAAACTATTGCCAAGCGCAGATGACCGCAACTAACTGATACCAAAGTCTGCTAAGAAAGATGTCTGGCATATGTACAGTATGCTTATTTGGAAGAAATTTAGGCACTTTTCCGACATGGATATTAGATAGTTTGCTATATATATTATAGCAAACTATTTTTGATAGTGCCCCGCACTGTAACTCTAGGCGTTCACAACGTGCTGCCGCCTGACGGTCGGCTGCATGCCCGCAGCGCCTGAGCCTGCAACCCGTCTAGTATGTGCAGCATTTCTGCGGGGTTGCGGCCCACGTTCAAGTTGTTTACGCTGGGTGGCGAAGCTGCGCAATGCTAAAGATCACGAGTAATAGCCGCAATTAGTTTGTGTGAATTTAGAGCATTGTTTTTACAAATGAGAATCATTCTCATATAATAAAGCCCATCAGCCAGCGAGTCACTCTGCCCTCAGAGACAGCAAGCAGTAAATCATCAACTGACTTGGACTGGACGCCGCATGGCATTGACCGCATCCTCATTTTTATCAATCGAGCACGCCCGTGGATACAAGCTGCGCGCCCTGCCTTGGTTGCTTACGGGCCTGTGGGGCACTGTAGTTACCGCGCCCTATGCCGTGGCCCAAAACGCCCCTACGCTCAAAGAAACCATCGTTAGCGGCTCGCGCGCTGAGCAAAGCAAAGACGATGTGCCCGCCACGGTAGAGGTGATTAACAGCAAACAACTCGAAACGGGCCAAGTGGGCGATATACGCGATTTGGTACAAGGTATTCCTAACGTATCGGTGCAGCGCGCTCCTGCGCGGTTCACGCTAGCGGGTAGTAGCGCAGGCCGCGCAGGCAATGCCGGTTTTAATATTCGCGGGCTGGACAGCAACCGTGTGCTCATCTTGGTAGACGGGCTGCGCACACCGCGCAGCTACGCGTTTGGCGCAGCTGCGTTTGGCCGCGACACTGTCGATGTAACCCAGCTCAAGCGGGTCGAAATTATCAAAGGCCCAGCGTCTGCGCTGTACGGCTCGGACGGGTTGGCCGGTATGGTCAACTTCATCACACTACAACCCGAGGACTACTTAGCCAATAGCAGAACCCTAGGTGGCCGCGCCACAGCGGGCTACAGTGGTGACGATAAAGGTCAAAACATCAGCGGCACCATAGCAGGACAGGCCAACGAATCGGTGCAGTGGCTGCTCAGCGCACGCGCTGGACGGGCCATGGAGCTGGACAACGAAGGTACGAACGACATTGCCAACGCCGACCGCACTACGCCCAATCCACAAAAAGACCGCAGCCTGTCTTTGCTAGGAAAATTAGTGCTGCGCCCCAGCAGCGCACAAAAACACACCATCGCTTTAGAGCATATCGACAAAAAATCAAGCTACGAGCTGCTATCAGCCCGCGCTAAGCCACCACTGGCCGCCACGTCCACACTCAGTGCGGATGCATTCACCACCGCTGAACGTGACCGCCTAAGCTGGGAGGCGTACTACAAACTGGGCGCAGGCTTGGCAGACAACCTGCAAACCACGGTCAGCGTGCAGCGCACCAAAGCACGCGAATACACCACCGAGGACAGAAACACCGCAGCAGACCGCGTGCGCGATGTGACCTACGCCGAAAAAACACTGCAACTGGGCCTGCAAGCCGACAAACTGATGCGCATGGGCGCGAACACCGTGCAAAAAATTACCTACGGCATGGACTACGTGGCGACCAAGGTGAATAACTTGAATACCGGGATCACACCGCCTGCAGGCGAGACCTTTCCTCTCAAGCGTTTTCCCGATACCAAAGAAACCAGCACTGCGCTGTATCTACAAAACGAAATCGTCTTAGGCTCTTTAAGCGTCATTCCAGCAGTGCGCTGGGACCACTTCAGCATTAATGCGAGCCAAGCGGGCTTTTCGCCGCCATCTGCAACGCCCGCGGCATCTTTGTCAGGCTCAGCGGTTTCACCCAAACTCGGCGTCCTGTACAACGCCACACCGCAGTGGGCTGTCTTTGGCAACTACGCCACAGGGTTTAAGGCACCTAACGCAGGGCAGATTAACGCGTTTTTTGAAAACTTCACCTCGTTTTATAAAACCATTCCGAACCCTAACCTCAAGCCTGAAAAAAGCGGCAACCTAGAGCTGGGCGTGCGCGCCAGGATGGACGCGCTGACATTAGATGCGGCAGTATTCAAAAGCCGCTACAAAAACTTAATCGAAGAATCCAGCAATGTTGGCGGCGCGGGTGTGCCAGGTAACCCTACTATTTTTCAGTCGATTAACCTAGGTAAGGCCACGATCAACGGCTTTGAGATGAAGGTTAATTACCAGTGGGGCAGCTTTGCGGGCGGCAAGCTGAGCACACCGCTGGTCTACGGCCAAGCCAAGGGCACAGACAATACCAGCAACCAGCCTCTTAACAGCATTGATCCTGCCAAGCTGGGCGTAGGTATAGGGTATGAGAGCCCTGCGTGGGACGTGCGGTTGGACGCCACACGCTACAGCGGCAAATCAGATGGCGATATCAACAGCCCCGGCTTGGTTACAGCGCCTGCAAAGCAATTTTCCACACCAGCCGCCACTGTTTTAAACATATCTGGCCAATGGCGCATCAGCAAAGACCTGCGCCTGAACTTGGCGGTGATGAATCTGACGGACAAAAAATATTGGAACTGGAATAGCGTGCGCGGTATTTCCAGCGCATCGCCCGTGGTGGACGCCTATACCCAGTCAGGCCGCAGCTTGAATGTGTCGTTAGTGACTGATTTTTAAACTAGGAAGCAAGTGATGAACACTGATGTCGAACTCGATTCACAAGGCAACTACGAGATGCACAACGTAGAAGCCGTACTGATGGGCGCGATGGCGCTGATGAGCGGCTACGCGCAATGCGGCTGTAACCACAAACACATGATGGCGCACAAAATAGTGGTCAATTTATCGCACCTGATTAACCACCCTGAGTTAACGGCGCAGTTTCGCATGGCACTGGGTAACCTGCGCACCCTGTGGCAAAACACCATTGAATCCGAGGCGCAGCCGACAGAGATGGCCAGCGCTGAGCGCGAAGCCAGGCTATGGCACATCGCGCCAAATTCCGTGCAGTAAAACAACCCGAGGAGAACGCAATGCAAACTGCTATGACAACCGACCCACGCAACCTAGAGACCATTCGCCAGCGTTTTAGCGCCGCCCGCACTGAAGGCAAGCGGGCCAAAGATGCCGCCGAACACATCGGCGTGAGCGAGGGCGCAGCCGTGGCCGCGCACTGCGGCGCGCATGACCATGCGCCCAAAGCTACGCCGCTGCGCAAACCTTGGATTGACTTGCTGCAAGCCTTAGAAATATGCGGACCGCTGATGGGCCTGACGCGCAACGAGTCCACCGTGCATGAAAAAACAGGCGTGTACCAAAAAATATCTGCTACGGGCCATATGGGTTTGGCGCTGGGAGAAGACATTGATCTGCGATTGTTTTTTAACCGATGGCACGCAGGCTTTGCAGTCACCGAGCTTGCGGCCAACCCTGTTAATCGCAAAAATATCAGCCTGCAATTTTTTGATGCACATGGCAAAGCGGTGCACAAGATATTTCCGCGTGAGGCCACTGACCTGGACGCATGGCAAGCGATAGCAGAAGGTTTTTCTGATCCTGAGGCGACATACGAGTTCACACCTGCGGCGGTTAAATCGCCACCCAAGCTAGACGCTGAGTTTGACTCCAAAGCAATCGCCAAGTCGTGGGCTGCGATGCAAGATACGCATGAATTTTTTGGTTTTCTTAGCAAGTTTTCTGTCGAACGGCAGCAAAGTTTTAGGCTTGTAGAAGGTGAATTCACGCACCGCCTAGCGACCAGTGCAGTGCGCGACATGCTGATGGAGGCCGCGTTAGACGGCACACCCATCATGGTGTTTGTAAGCAGCGGAGGATGCATTCAAATCCACAGTGGCTCAGTCAATCGCGTCGAACCCATGAACGTGCGCGGCACTGAGTGGCTCAACGTGCTAGACCCCGCATTTAACTTGCATCTGCGCGAAGACAGCATCGCGCATGTGTGGGCTGTTGAGAAACCTACTGCAGATGGCGTAGTGACTTCAGTCGAAGCCTTTGATACGCAGGGCGATTTGATGGCGATGTTCTTTGGTGCCCGCAAGCCCGGCAAGCCCGAGCTAGCAGGCTGGCGCAACATCGTTGCCAAGCTGCCGCGTCTTAGCACAGCTAAAACCATTCACCAACTCAACAACTCACCTGCAACCGTAGCAGCATAAAAACCATGCGGCCTCAAGAGAAAAGTTATGCACATCACCCGGCTCTGGCCACTTCCAAGAAGGAAACCCCATGACATTGATTACCCAGCCCAGCAGCGCATTGACAAGACGCGACGTATGGCTAGCGTCTACGGTATTCGCTTCAACCACGCTGGTGGGCGCTACCAGTGCGCTTGTTGCCCCACTAAGCTGGGCACAAAACGCAAACCCTCTGCTGCGCTTGGTCACACTGGGCGGGGCCATCACTGAGCTGGCCTATTTGCTAGGCGCGCAAGATCAACTGGTAGGCACCGACACGACCAGCACCTACCCCGAGGCAGCACTGAAAACAGCTAAGGTAGGCTACATGCGCCAATTATCAGCCGAAGGCCTCTTGTCATTAAAGCCGCAAGCTGTGATAGCCACCACCGAGGCCGGGCCACCTGTAGTTATCGACCAAATTCGCAGCGCAGGCGTGAAGGTTGAGTTAATCGAGGCAGACCACACTTGGGCTGAGGTGCAGCGCAAACTGCAAGCCGTGGGCCGCGCCAGCGGGCGTGAGGCGCAGGCGCGTTCATTGCAAGCCAAGCTAGATGCAGATTGGGCAGCTGTGCAAAACACCGTTTCACAATCCAAAGCTAAAAAACCTCGCGTGCTGTTCATTCTGGCGCACAGTCAAAGCCTTAGCGTATCTGGTGAAAAAACAGCAGCAGATGCATTGATTCGCATGGTCGGCGGCATTAACGCTATGAGTGGCGCCAACAGTTTCAATGGCTATCGGCCCATGACCGCAGAGTCCATGGCCAGCGCAGCCCCCGACATTATTTTGACCAGCAGCCAAGGCATAGACACGCAAGGTGGCGCAGACAAGTTTTGGGCACGGCCTGAGCTGGCACTGACGCCAGCCTTCAAACGCAAAGCCTTGGTGCATATGGACGCCATGAAAATGCTGGGCTTTGGCCCCCGCCTGCCCGAGGCCGTGCGCGAGCTGCACCAAAAAATACTTGTCGCCTGATGGCATTGCATTAGTTGAGTAGCCTTCAGCTAACCCTAGCCTAGCCCTTTAACCTGTTCTATGGAATCACCCTGTGCCAAGCTATACATCACGCACCATGCCGCTAGGCACATGCTACCAAGGGCCTAAAGATTTTCTTAAATCAAGTCGCCCAACCATATTGACCACAGATTTAGATGCCTCTGTACGCGAATACATAGACTGCGCAGGCTTCAAGCTGGTGCAACGCATTGCCCACACTGCTGCATTGCTGGAGCGCGACGGTGTGCTCGTGCAGTTGCTGCGCCGTTATGTTCAATATGAAAAAAATATCTACGCCGCTGCTGGCCCTAGCAAACAGCCTGCACAACGTATAGCGGTAGAAAGTATTTTTAATCTTTACAACAGCCTAGCAAAGCACCTAATACATAAATTGTCTGGCCCGCCGCTACTGAGTTTATTGGGCACATGGGAGTTTTCTATGACTGACAGTCAAAACAATACATTGTTTTTTGTACAGTATGCGGTCAACGGAGTGTTCACTTGGGCGCCCCAATCAAGTGCAGGGATAACGGCCAAGTGAAACCGACTGCGCAATATAGTCAAAATCGCAGGCTGTCCGCACGCGCCGTTTGGGCTGGCGGCAGCGTACTGCTGCTTTTGGCTTTCATCACTTCCAGCGCGCAAGGCGCCTTTGCGATCAGTCCCATACAGTTGCTAAGCATATTGGCCGACAGTGTGACAGGCTCTGGCAATTCACCCGAACATTTGGTATTTACGAACATTCGTTTGCCCAGACTTCTCTTGGGCATTGCAGCCGGGGCTGGCCTAGGCATGGCGGGCGCGTTGATGCAAGGGCTGTTTCGAAACCCTCTGGCTGACCCAGGGCTGATTGGTGTCAGCAGCGGCGCAGCGTTGGCAGCGGGCATCACTATTGTGCTGGGTGCAGCGTATTTTCCCGAGCTGCCGCGCAAGCTTGGCAGCTGGACGCTGGTACTTATGGCTTTTGCAGGGGGTTTGTCGGTGACAGCGCTAATTTATGCTTTAGCGCAATCTGGCACAGGCACCCAGGTGGGGCTGATGCTGTTGGCAGGTATTGCCGTCAATTCTCTTGCGGGCGCAGGCTTAGGCTTTTTAAACTTTATGGCCACTGACGAGCAACTGCGCAGCATCCAGTTTTGGCTTTTGGGCAGTTTGGGCGGTGCGCGCTGGAACGCGGTGGGCTTGGTGAGTGCCATCACTGCAGTGGCGGTAGCAGCGGGCTTTGCCATGGCCAGACCGCTCAATGCAATTGCGCTGGGCGAGGCGCAGGCCAGTATGCTGGGCGTAAACGTGGAGCGCGTTAAAAGACTCTGCATTGTGCTGACGGCCATGGCTGTAGGCAGCATCACTGCCACCACCGGGATTATTGGCTTTATCGGGCTGATTGCGCCGCACTGCATTCGCATCATTGCAGGGCCCGATCACCGCGTGGTACTGCCCGGCTCGGCGCTCTTAGGTGCTGCCTTGGTGCTGGCTGCTGATGCTGTAGCCCGCACCGTAGCCAAGCCTGCAGAGCTGCCGCTGGGTGTGCTCACGGCTTTTGTAGGCGTACCGTTTTTTCTCTTGCTGCTGCGCGGCAGTAAGTTCAGAGCACCAGCGCTATGACTTTAGAAGCTCACAACATCAGCTACCGCATCGGGGGCAGTCAAATTTTAAACAACGTATCTGCCAAGCTAGAGCCAGGCAAACTGACCACCATATTGGGGCCCAATGGCGCCGGTAAGTCAACCTTGCTGGCGGCGCTGTGTGGACAAATCAAACCCAGCCAAGGTGCGGTTTGGTTGGGCGGCAAGCTGCTAGGCGGCTACCGCCATGCTGACCTGGCGCGATTTCGCGCAGTGATGCCGCAAGACAATAGTGTTGCGTTTGACTACCATGTACAAGACATCGTAGAACTAGGCCGCTACCCGCATCGCCTGCAGCCCAGCATTGACGAGGCGGCGATTGTTGAGGCAGCCATGCAGGCAACTGACATAGCGCACCTAGCCCAGCGTAACTTTAATACGCTCAGCGGTGGTGAAAAAGCCCGCACCCAGCTGGCCCGCGTATTAGCGCAAATTTGGGAAAAACCCAGCTCCCGCAGCACTAACCACCCCGAGCGCTGGCTGCTGCTAGATGAGCCCACGGCTGCACTCGATTTGTCGCACCAGCACAGCGTGATGCGCACTGTCAAGGCATGGGCTGCGCAGAGCGGCGTCGGTGTTGTGGCGATATTGCATGATATTAATCTGGCGCTTCGATACGCAGATTTGGCGCTGATAATGCAGTTTGGTACGCTAGTTGGATATGGGAAGGCAAGTGAGCTGCTAACCCCCCAACTGGTGGCCAAAGTATGGGGCGTAGACTGCCAAAGCGTGGTGACAGAAGATGGTTACCACTACATTTCGGTGCGCTGATTGACAAAGTAATTTGTAAATTTCGTATTTTTATTGCATTTACGAATCATTCTCATTTAGAATTCATTCATGATAGTCTGCATTTGCCACCGAGTCTCTGACCGCGATATTTCGCGATATGCGCATGCAGGTTTGAGCTTTAACGATATTCAACTGGAGCTGGGTGTGGCTACTCAGTGTGGGCAATGCGAAGGTTGCGCCCGCGATATCCATTCCCAATGCCAGACAAGCGCCCCACAGGCGCACTGCTCTAAGGCTGATGTTTTAACCCAAACTTCAGCTGTCAGCGCAGTGCCTCAGGCAGCGCAGATCCAGCTCGCCAAATCCATCTTGGAGAGCAGATCATGGACGCATTCTTTGCCTTTACCGGTAGCCTTATCTTCACAATAGGCGGCGCGTTTTGGGCGCTGCGGCGCAAGCTGTAATAAGCGCTTGCCCGTTTGAATGAGCTGGCAACTTGGCATGCAGTCAATGCACACTTTAGCTATTATTTAGTAAGAATTTTTAGCTTTTTCCGACGTGAATATTTAATAGTTTGCTATTAATAATATAGTTAAATTGATTTTTAATTCACCTATCTAGTATGCAGTCTTTACCGCAATTTCAATTCAAGATAACCCGCGTCAAACTGGTGGGTTGGACTCTAGTGCTGCATGCAGGCGGTTTGTATGCGCTGCACACGGGTTTGCTTGGCCACAGTGCGCAGCGCGTAGTTGAGGTGAGCATACTTAGCGAGTTGATTCAACCCCAATCTGCGGCTAGCTCAGATGCGCCACTCCCCGCTTTGAAGCCTCCAGCTCAGGCCAACCCACAGGCCGGCACTCAAATTGCGCCGCGACCCACTGCACCGCCACCTCAGACGTCCAAGCGCACCACCACACCCCCCCTTGCGCACGACCCTGCTGAGACAAATGCCCCCTACAACGCGAATACGATGACAGGCCTATCCGAGCCAACCTCAGCGGCTGCAGCGCCCAAAGATACGCTACCGTCCGTGACACCGGCTGCGGCGGTACCAAGCCCTACAGCTACCACAAACAACCCAACCAGCGCCGCCGCACTAAAGCTGCCCAACAGCAACGCTGATTTTTTAAATAATCCGCAGGCCACGTATCCCGCTGTCAGCAGGCGATTGGGAGAAACTGGCAAAGTCATGGTGCGGGTCTATGTGGGCGCTAACGGCGCAGCCCAAAAAGCTGAGATCCGCACCAGCAGCGGCTTCGAGCGCCTCGATAGCGCTGGGCTTGCAGCCGCCTTGAAATGGCGCTACGCGCCCGGCCAGCGGGCAGGCGCGCCCGAGGCCATGTGGGTCAACGTACCAGTCGTATTCACCTTAGATTAAGTTTTAAATACCTCCAAGGACACACCATGCAAACCAGCTCTGGGCTGATCAATTTATGGACTCAAGGCGACAACGTGACCCGTTTTGTGGCGCTGCTGCTGCTGGCAATGTCGCTGGCCAGCTGGGTTGTTATTTTTAGCAAAGCACTCTTTCTGCGCAGGACGCGCCAACAAGCCAGCGCCACGGAGGAGTTTTGGCACAGCGCTGACTTAACTGAAGGTTTGCACCAGCTAGGTGCTGATGCAGGCAATCCATTCAAACTACTGGCCATCGAAGGCCGCGAAGCTATAGCGCACCACAAAAACAGCCACCCACAGTTGCACGACTCGCTTGACGTGAGCGACTGGTTGACCCGCTGCCTGCGCAACTGCATCGACGAGGCCAACGCCAAACTGCAAGCAGGCTTGGCGGTATTAGCCTCAGTAGGGTCAACTGCGCCCTTTGTAGGGCTGTTTGGCACGGTGTGGGGCATTTACCATGCACTCATTGCCATTGGCAGCTCGGGCCAAGCGTCGATTGATAAAGTGGCAGGGCCGATCGGTGAGGCGCTAATTATGACGGCGCTGGGCCTTGCCGTGGCCATTCCCGCTGTGCTGGGCTACAACGCACTGGTGCGCGGCAACAAAACCGTATCAGGCAAGTTAAACCGCTTTGCACACGACCTGCATGCCTACTACATCACAGGCGCGCGCGTTGGCAGCGCCTACAACACCAAAGTTGTTGCATTTAAAAGAGGCTAAGCCATGTCTTTTGGAGCGCAAACCAGTGATTTTTCTGAGCCTAACGATGAAGTTATGAGCGAAATTAACATGACGCCACTGGTTGACGTGATGCTAGTTTTACTGATTATTTTTATCATCACCGTGCCAGCCATGAAGCACGCCGTGAGTATTGATCTGCCGCGCGCCAACAGCCAGCCGCAAACCACAAAACCGCTAACGCTGCGGCTAAGTGTGGATGCGTCGGGGCAGTACTTTTTGAACGAAGAGCCTAGCAGTGACGAGGCTGTAAACAACCAACTGCAAAGCGCAGCCCAGCAAGTAACGCAGCCTGAGCTGCACATCAATGGCGACAAAGCCGTGCGCTACGAACGGGTCGTGCAAGCAATGGCTGCCGCGCAACGTGCGGGCATCAAAAAGATTAGCTTTGTTACACAGCCCAGCTCAACACCCTAGCCGCATCGAACTGTGTGCGAAATCTTATGTCACATACATTGGTTGCTATATTAACTCCACCAGTTTAGATGAAAATTTAAGCACTTTTCCGACGTGGATATTGAATAGTTTGCTATATATATTATAGCATTTATAGTTAGCTTAGCCCATCAAGTACGGCGCTTGCGTGCCACCACTTGCAGCTGCAGCGTTGCCTTGGCAGGCGTTGCGCTGACCGTCACGTTTTGCAATGGCAGGTCAATCAACTGATCGGCTTGCCATACTTTGACAGTCACCTTGCCATCGGGCACGTCGTCAAACACTGCAATACCGTCGGTATTGGTTTTAAGTGTCCACGGCGAATCAGTCACGTACACATGTCCGCGCATAGAGCCGTGCAAATAACAGCCTAGCAAGGTGGCGGTTTGCACGCCTGCCTTGTCCATCGTGATCTCGGCTGACTTGGCTGCTTTGCCTTCGCTCTTGCCTTCTAAGCGCAGGTCAATGCCACGCGCAGCCGTGCCAGCGGCAGCGCTGCCTGCGGCTGCAGGGACAGCTGAGAACTGTGCAGCGCCCGCAGCACTGGAGCGCACATGGTGGTCCCACGGGTCGTTGTTAATAAACTTCACCTTAGCGCCCACAGGCACCACGCTGACTGCAGGGATGAACTGCATCTTTTCTTGGGCAATGGTAAACGCGGTTGGCAAAGTTGTTTTACTCGCAGCTTTACCCTCAGGCACCAGCACCACCACGGCGTCCATGGTGGGCTTACCTTCGCGGTCTATCACTGTCACGGTCAGACTGCCCGCTTGGGCCAGGTTCACAGCGCCGAGCAAAGCTGCAGCAAGGATGGATGTTTTAAATAATGTGTTCATGTTTATTTCACCGTAATAATATCGCGGTTCATGGGCGCTAAGCGGGCTAGGAGCTGATTCTGCACACCAAAAGACACGCCGCGCGCATCCATGCTCAATTGCAGCACTTCGACCAAGGCGTTAAAGTGGGTTTTGTTAATGTCCATATTGCTGTGTGCTGATTTCATATCGGCACCCTTATACACACAGGGTCCGCCAGCAACTTGGCAAAGCTGATCGACCAACTGCGCTTTAAAGTTAACTTGGTTGGTCTCTTTGAAAAATGGTTGCATGCGCGGATCGGCCAGCAGGCGCAGCATAAAGTCGTCCATGATGGCGACCAGCCCTGGCTTTTGACCGAGTGCTTGGTACAAAGCATCGTTGGCCAAAGCAGGACTGCTGGCCCAAGCGGAGAGCAGCAGGGCTACAGTAGAAATGAATTTTTTGATGGTGTGGTTCATAGTTTTAGGCTTTCGATGTCGGGCTGCAAATCTCGTGAATTAAAAAGCCACTTGGGCAGAAAAATAGGTGCCGGTTTGGCGGCGACGATTGGTGGTGGCGGGCACGATGGTGCCTAGGTCTACATACGCAAGCGTGAGCGAGATGTTTTTGCTGGGTGCCCAGACGATAAAAATGTCTTTCCAGTCTTGTGCGCCTAATCCATCGCCCAAACCTGCCGCTTGGCCTGCGCGCTCTAGGTTGTTGGGCATCTTGCGGTACTCAGCGCCAA
>JANPDG010000050.1:0-6608 GCA_031431335.1 Polaromonas sp.
GTGCGTTGGCCACGGTTTGTTGGCGTGCGCCGCTCGAGAATGGGCATTTTGCTTCGGTAGACATGGCTAATTCCTTCCAGTGTGTTTGCGGGTTGACCGCTTTTTGCACTACCGGCGAGATGCTGGGTGCAATGGAATAATGTTAAAACTATTGAAAATTAATATCTAATTGGTTTTAACTATGATGAGCATTGAGCACGTAGAGTTACAGAGCGACCGGTGGTCTTTTTCGGCCCATAGTTCGTGTGCTTTTCTAGGAGATACCTGCGGCTTGGTTTTGTGGCTTCAGGTGAGGCTAGCAGGGCTGGTGTATGTGGTTTCTGGCGAGATGGCGTATGCAAATCGCCCTCACACTGGGGTACCAGAAACAAGCGCATTAGGCACACGCCATCTCACCTGCACAAATGGTCGCGCGCTACCCGTAGCCTCGTCAAAGAGTTTGTGCTCAATACCGGTAGCGCCCTAAGTCAGTCAGTTCAAGTGTGTGGGTGTCCCACTCGCCAGGCGTTAGGGTACTCCCGTGCCAGGCGAGAGGGACACCCACACACGCAGACACCAACCCAGCGCATTCAAAAGACCTGACCTAACCCACCAAAACAGAACACCGCAACCCAAGCAACAGATAAAGCCCAAAGTCACATCACACAACACACTTTTGGAAGAAAATAGAGCACTTTTCCGACGTGGATATTCAATAGTTTGCTATTAAATTAATAGTTATCACGCTGCAAATCGCAGTACCAACCGGGCAAATCTAGCAGCCTGCTCCACATCCGGAAAGTGTCCACAGTCCTCAAACTCTAGCTTAGTGGCATGCGGCAAATACGTTGCTAGCGAACCCACAGCCTCGGGCCGGTGCGAACGGTCTTGTGTGCCCCACACCAGCGTGCAGGGCACCTTCATGTCGCCCAGTGCGCCCGCTTGCAATGCAGGCAGCTCGCGCCCCAGCCCCTGCACGACACCCGCCAAACAAAAGCAGCCACCACCCACCAACGCCATGCGCGCTTTGCCTTGAAACGGCGCAGCGTCTGCGCCGCGCGGCAGCGCTAACCTGTACCACCCCAGCGCCGCCTTACGCCGCAGCGCCCAGCCCGCCAGTTGCCCTATCACCGGCAGTTTGAGCGGCCAGGGGATGATGCGGCTCACCCAGCCATGCATCACCTCAAGAGACGGCGTTTGCGACAGTATCAGCTGCGTCACCCGCTGGGGTGCTAAGCGCGCTAGAGCCAGTGCATAAAAGCCATTCGCACAGCTAAAAGCCAACGTCGCCCGCTCAATCTGCAGCGCGTCCATCACGCCCAGCACCGCGCGTGCGCCGTCATCGAGCGAGTGCGTATACGCGGCGCATGGCAGCGACTGCCCAAAGCCCGGCATGTCAAAACACACCACCCGCAGCCGCACAGACAACAGCCTAATCAGCACGTCGTAATGCGCAATCACATTTGGCCCGTCTGGCACCAAGATCACACAAGGCTTGGCCGTGCCATCAGCGCCCCATGCGCCATCCGCCGCGCCAGAGTCAAATACCTGCACACAGCCCACAGGCGTAGCCACGCGCCGCGTAGGCAGCGCAGAGCCAGGCGGCGCGCCTGCACGCCAAGCCGACAGCCGGGTGAGCAGGCTGTCCAGCAGAGAGGCAAGTTTTGACGCAATCATGTGAGTATTTTTCAAGGTTAATTTACTATATTTTACATAGCAAACTATTGAATATCCACGTCGGAAAATTGCTCAAAATTTCTCCAAAATCAAAGCATTTTAGATGCGCGACTACTTACTGTTTATTTGTACAGTTAAAATAATGAAGAACTGGTCAATTGAGAAATATAAAGGCGGCTTGTAAACCATGGATTACAATAAGTATGTTGTAAATTGAGCGCACAGCGCAATTCGATGGGTGGTTGCGGTCACTGAAAGACAACCTAGGCAAGCGACGCATACAAGCGCGGTTAGACATGTTAGCCCTCGGGCATTGGGGCGATTGCAAACCAGTGGGCGGCGGCGTGACAGAACTGAGACTGCACACAGGCCCAGGCTACAGGGTCTATTGCTGGCAAGAAGGCGTTGTGGTGGTGGTGATGTTGTGCGCAGGAGATAAGGCATCACAAACGCGCGATATTGCGCAAGATCAAGCCATGGTGCGGCAGCTTTTGGTGCTAAATCAGCCAACCCAGTCAAAGGATTAAAAGGAGTCAGCATGAACACAACCGCACGCGAACAGCTGGGCATTAGCCGCTACGACTCTGCCGATTATTTGCAAACCCAGCAAGATATGGAGCAATACCTCAGCGCTTGCTTAGAGATGGGCGAGCCAGCGCTCATCCAAGAGGCGCTGGGTGCCATAGCCCGTGCACGGGGCATGGCTCAGCTGGCCAAAGACACAGGCCTGACCCGCGAGGGGCTTTACCGTTCATTGTCTGCCCAAGGCAACCCAGAGTTCTCTACGATCATGCGGGTAGTCTCTGCACTCGGGCTGACGTTAAGTGCAGTGCCCGTACTGAAGTAATCAAATTATTTCACTGCATTTAAAATAGCAAACTGTTCAATAACCACGTCAGAAAAACGCCTAAATTTTTTCTATGAATCCGTATGTTCAACCGTCCACACTCTGGTCAGTGGCAGTTCAGCGCGAATATCGGAAGGTAGCTTGTCATACACGTCAAAAAGCGCCGCAAACAAGTCTGTTTGTGACCACAGCCGGATGCTAAAAAACCGTTTGCGCGCAGCAGCAGTCACGTTACTAGCATAGCCCGCCCACGACACAAACAGGCCATGCGTGCTGCCAAAAGTCTTCATAGTGTCTTCCAGCTTGGTAAATTCGGCCAAGTCTGCGGTTTTTTGAACATGTGATTTGACTTGCACACACAGACGAGGCTCGGCAAAGCCCAGTGCGCCACTGCCCGCCAATATATCCACTCCGCCATCCGGGCCAGGCGTGCTGACTGAGGTGTGATAGCCCTGCGCTTGCAAAATAGCCGCCACCAAGCGCGCCAAGTCATGCCCGGCAAACCGTGCCATCACTACGCTGGCAATCTGGTCTTGCCCAGCTTCGCTTAAATTGAGTGCCCCTGCCACCACGCGCGTGTCATCTGCTAACTCTGCGCTGCCAGCAGCCTGGGCGGCTAGAGTTTCAGGTTTCCAGTTATTGGCCGCCATGGCTCTGATACGGGCGTCAGCGCCGTTGCGCTCAATTTTGCACACGGTCATAAATGCGCCGAAACTGTGCAATAAATCTTGCCCAAAATGCTCGCGGGGTAGCCCTTCCACAAGCCACTCTACGGCGCGAGAGTGATAAAACGGATCACTAGCCGTCGCGTCAAAAACGTAGTCGCCAGTGATCTTGCCTATGCAAATAGTGCGGTCAGTTTTGCGCGGCAGTACCACCCAGTCTCCTTTTTGCATCACCTTGGCAAACGGCTCAAGTTGCGAAGCATGGTTACGCCGCCGCCCTAGCGAGTCCTGTGGGTAGCGCTGCCCTAACAAGTCAACCAGCGCCTCACGCGAGGGCACCTGCGCCAAGTTGCTGCATAACCCGTCCCAAGTAAGCAGTAGTTTTTTATCTTCAATAAACTGAGCTTCATACTCACCGTGCTGCCCCGCACGCACCATCCAAGTTGTCATGGTTACCTTTATGTTATTAGTGCAAAAATAATAGCAAACTATCCAATACCCACGTCGGTAAAATGCCTAAAAATCTTCCAGAAATGAGCCTGGAAGTGCGCAGGGGCTTCATAATATGGCCGCTAGCAATAGCGGACACTGGCTGGTGCATTTCCAGTCCACAGACTCACTTGCCATATTACCTGATGGCATATACTGATAGCAAGCCGTTGGACTGGACAGTACCAGCCCCCCTGCCAGAAATGGTCGGTAGTATGGAGCCTCACGCACTTCACGGCCCCTTTTATTTATCAGGCACCCCATGCGTTGCCGGGCTCAAGCCAACATAGCCGTTGCGGTACATAAAACTCTGTTGTGGCAGTGCAGGCTGCATGTGCTGGCTACATTGCTCAAATCACGGGGATTATGAATTTAATAGCAAACTATTGAATAGCCACGTCGGAAATCATCGTTTTTTCTTCACTTTATCTGCAGGCAGCAGGCTGGTAAGGCGCTGGTACAGCTCAAACAGGTAGGCTACGCGCTCGGCATCGGTAGCGTAGGCTTTTTTACCGGGATGCACTGCGTCTTGGGCATAAGCTGCGTCCACGGCGGCGTCTAGCTTTTGGTGCGCTTTCACCAAGGCGGGCGGCATGGTGAGCGGGTCGTACAGGTCGGCCAGCGAGCTGCCGGAGAATTGGGCGCGGGCGTCTAGAACGGCTTGTGCTGCGGATTCTATAGCTGCTTGAGCAGTAGATGTTTGGGCTTTGACGGGTTTTTCTTTGAAAGTGGGCCAGGGGTAGTTGTTGTAGACGATACCGGCTGAGTAACGATAGTCACTTTTTAACTTTCCACTGGTGTAGCGCATCCATGCGTTGTGCATGGTTGAGCTGAGGACTCCCATTTCAAACAGTGTGGCGTTGGCTATGGTGTAGACCGTGTTGCTGGCAATCACTGCATCATCGTAATATCCGATGGGAATGAACGAGCGAGTTTCGCTAGATACCTCAGGCACGACCAAGTAGCGGCCTGCGGGCTGGCGGTTGGTTTGGAATAACGCAGGGTAGTCAGCCCATTTTTGGGTATTCGCATCCGAGCTGGCGCTGCGGAAAGCTTTGACTTTGGCGATGCGCGATTGCGTTTTGGGCATGGCGCGCAACTCGCTGGGCGCTGCGCCGTGTAGCCATAGGCACCAGCGCACTTGGTCGTGCAAAAAGTCTTCTGCGCCCATGTAGCGGCGAATGTACTTTTCAGTGGCAGGCTCAGTTTGCAATAGGTCAGCTTTTTCTTCGCTGCTAAAAATGAGGTGCCCACCATCAGCGGGTTTGCTGCCGTAACGCATCTCCGACACCGCAGCCAAGGGGTGTGAACGCTTGGCTAATGCGACGCTGGGGCCGTCAATCAAATATGGGTTGATGTTGGCGGCTGGCTTGGCCAACGGTTCGCCGCCAATGTGCTCGTATTCGTAGATTGTTTTGTTTGCTACATTTTCCGCACCAAAACCAATGATGACGCAATGCACTGCGGCTTTGCCGGAGGCTTCGTTGCTCCAGCGGAAGGTGCGGTGGGCAAAGTGAATGTGCATGCCTTGGGCTAGCAGCCAGCTCCACAGCACGCCGACTTGTTCGCCTTGGGTGATGCTGTTGGTGGAGACGAAGGCTATTCTTGTTGCAGTCTTCGGTAAAAGCGCAAAAGTGGGGTCAGAGCCCAATTTCGTACTTGTCGTGCGCGCGCCGGGAAGAGCATTGTCCTGAATTGGGATCTGACCCCATTTTTCCGCTTGTTGCGCTGCGGTGGCATTACCCGCCGCCCAGTTGTCAGCTTTCACATAGCGGGCGGCTTTGACGTACCAGGCGGCTACAAAATCTAGCAGACCTGCCCCTTCGATGCCTTGCATCACTTTGACCATATCAACTTTTTGCGCGGCAGATTGATATGTCTTCCCTACAAACGGCGGATTGCCCAACACATAGCTGCACCGCGCACTGGGCAACACATCCTGCCAATCAATCTGCAGCGCGTTGCCGTGCTTGATGTGCGGAGTGCTTTTTAGCGGCAGGCGGTCAAAGTATTTGCCAAACTCGTCGCTCAGTGCGCGGTTCATTTGGTGGTCGGTGAGCCACATGGCTACTTGGGCAATTTGCGCGGGGAATTCTTCTATTTCTATGCCGTAAAACTGGTCTACATCTACGGTGGTGAACTGGTGCACATCTAGCATTTGCTGGCCGTCGCCGTAGCTGGTGCGCAGTATTTCTACCTCTAGCTTGCGCAGCTCGCGGTAGGTGATGACCAAAAAGTTGCCGCAGCCGCAGGCGGGGTCAAAAAATGTCAGCAGGCGCAGGCGTTTGTGAAATTCAAACAATCGGTTGCGGTTGTTTTTAACCCGCGCAAACTCGGCCCACAGTTCGTCTAAAAACAGCGGCTTGATCAGCTTAAGGATGTTTTCCTCGCTGGTGTAGTGCGCGCCCAGGTTGCGGCGGGCTGTGGTGTCCATGATGGACTGAAACAGCGCACCAAATATAGCGGGGCTGATGCTGCTCCAGTCTAGCGCGGCGGCGTCTAGCAGGGCCTCGCGCATGGGGCCGTCAAAGGCTGCGGTGCTGATGCGCTCTTCAAACAGTTTGCCGTTGATGTAGCGAAAGGCGGTGTAGTTGTCTTGGTGGGCTTTTTGGCGTTTGTCTTCGGGCGTGTTGAGTATTTCAAACAGCTCGTTGATATTGCGGCCTACGGTGGCGGGGTCTTTTAAATCGTCGAGCAAATCTTTAAAACTGCCTGCAGGCTGAAAGATGCCAGTGTCGTCGGCAAACAGGCAAAACAGCAGGCGCACCAGCAGCACTTCTAGGTCGTGCCCTGTGTATCCACTGGCTTTTAGGCCGTCATGCAAGCGGCCCATGCGCTCGGCGGCTTTGATGTTGACGGGGTCTTGCGGCGTGATGGCCTGTACTTCGTAGCCGGGGATAAAGCCAAAGGCTTTGATGTTTTTAGACAAGTCGGCTAATTTAAAACGCTTG
>JANPDG010000051.1:0-4585 GCA_031431335.1 Polaromonas sp.
GCCACCACGGTCATGGGCGCGCGCATGCCCACGGCGTACAAATTGTCTTTGACCTTTTGCATGTAGATATCACGCGCAATGCCGTCGGCCAGCAGCCATGCGCTGGCAAAGTAGTGCTGCGCCATGGCCACATAGCCGCTGTTGGATGTCTTTTGGATATCGACTTTGTTTTTCTCAATGTCGCTGAACTCTACTTTTTGGTATTTCTTCTCGCCGGTATAAGCCACAGGGCCCGTAAAGGTGCTGTAGAACGACGATTCGCCCGGCGGCTTGTTGCCATCGCGCACGAGCTGGGTGTACAGCTGGGCTGACACGGGCGTGCCACTGGCGTTGAGGGCTTCGTGTTTGACGGCAATGTCATACGCGCCGCGCTTGAGGGTATAGGTCTTGATGTATTTGATGCCGCCGGTCTCGGCCGACTCAAAGCGCAGCACGAGCTCGTTTTGGCCGTCTTTGAGGGCGCGCTCGCCCGTCAGCGCCATAGGCGTGAGATGGCTGGGCAGCGCAGGCTGGCCCGCCATGCCAACCAAGCCACTCTGGGCTTCGTAAGCACGGTTGGTGCTGTTGTCTAGCAGTACGACGGGGCGTTTACCGTCTTTGGTGTCGTCAAAATGCTTGAGCAGCTCGGCGCGCACGATGCTGCCGCCTTGGCTGCTGATGGTCAGCTTGAGCAGGTCGGTGGTGATGTCGTAGTTGACGGCTGCGGGAGCTGCTGCGGTGGTGATGGCCACAGGTGTGGATGCCG
Organism: Polaromonas sp.; assembly: GCA_031431335.1. Lineage (GTDB taxonomy): Bacteria > Pseudomonadota > Gammaproteobacteria > Burkholderiales > Burkholderiaceae_C > JAAFIP01. The sequence continues at coordinate 746 of JANPDG010000051.1, forward strand.
CTACCGCACCTGGCACGCCTGATACACCTGTCGCACTGGGCACTGCGGCTGGGGGCACGCCAGCGGCAGAGGCCCCGGATGCCGCTGTAACCGCTTGTTTAGCGGGCGACGGAAAGAACGTGGCTTTGTTACCGTTGTGCACTTGCCAGGCGTCCCACAGCAAAATCATGGAGAAACCAAAAATCACCCACAGAATGGAGCGGCGAATATCGTTCATAGCGAAGTCTTTGAAACAGGGGTGGAATACGAAGAGGCAGTGGATACTGTGGAAGGAGCACTTGCAGGCGGAACTGCCGCACAGGTGCTCTCAGGCGAGGCTTTTTCAAGCCAGCGGGTCAATAACTTGGGGGCACCGATGTGCTGGGGCACAGTATCTAGGCCGCCCTCACACCACGGATGGCACCGCGCCAAGCGCGCCACAGTAAGGTAGCTGCCGCCTACTGCGCCGTGCTGGGCCAGCGCGTCCAGCGCGTAGGCAGAGCAGGTGGGCGTGAAACGGCAGTCGCTGCCTAGCCATGGGCTTAATAGCAAACGATAGCCACGCACGATACCCGTCAACAATGCTTGCGGCATATTGATCAAACCTTTGAATAAGGCTTTAGGCAAAACTTGGTCAGTGGACTGGGGTTGTGTCATGGCTTTGGCGCGAACAAGACTAGCAACTCGGCTCTTACAGCACGCTTGAGGGCGTCTGATGTGGCGCTGATAAACACGGCACGAGAAAACTCGGTTTTAAGGCGTACCACGTAGTGGCCTTGCTTGAGGCTGTGGGCACACGCGGTACTCACGGCATAGACTTGGCGCTTGATGGTGTTGCGCGTGACCGCGCGGCGAGCCCATCGTTTAGGGGCAACCACACCAATGGCGCAGCGGCTTGCGCCCTCAATGGCGGCATAGTGCAGCGCAAAGTGGGCCGTTTTATTAAGCACTTTACCCGCAAAGACAGCGTCAAACTGTGCTTTGTTAAGAAGGTGCTCTAGCGCTTGGCCCAATTAACTGCTCAGCTACAACGATCGAAGTACTAAGTACGGGATAGTTAGAACTCGGGCGACTACTTTGCGGACTTTTAGCGTTTATACAGCCAGACGCTTGCGGCCTTTAGCGCGGCGTGCGTTGATCACAGCGCGACCACCACGGGTGGCCATGCGGACCAAAAAGCCGTGTGTACGCGCGCGGCGGGTTTTAGAGGGTTGGTAAGTACGTTTCATGGTTCAAATCTCAATGAGTCGTTGCAAAGATATTCTGCAATAGTTTTGCCAAATGTGTTTAGCGGAACTTAGCATTATCGCAAATTTTGAGCTAAAAATCTAGCCCTATCAATGATTTAGTGGCTGTTTCGGGGTTTTGGATGAGCTTGTGGGCTGGCATGCCGAAGATTTATTTTTATTTTACTGCCCGCAAGAGTTTTACACCTTAGCGTGCTTGTGGATAACCCCTCGATCGCGGTACAATCGGGGCTGTGGTTTGGCAACATATCCACAAATTTATAACGTGATCGCACAGCGGATTTTAAAAACGGACCAGCAATAAAAATGGGTGAGGGACAAGTCAACGACCGAAGCGGTGAGCTGTGGGCCACTTGCCTCGCACAGCTAGCGCTCGAGCTACCAGAGCAGCAGTACAACACCTGGATCAAGCCCTTGATTGCCACCGTGTCACCTGACCTGTCCAAGGTCACCGTGTTTGTGGGTAACCGTTTTAAGCTCGACTGGATTCGGGCCCAGTACGCAGGCCGCCTAGCCAGCCTGCTCAACAAGGCAAGCCAGCAGCTATCAGGCCAAGAAATGGGCTTGGAGTTAGTGCTTGCTCCGCGCGAAGTCCTTGCCAAACCTCTGCAAAATTCTACGCCCACACACATAGCGCCCAGCGCTGCGGTACTAAGCGAGGCGCCTGGCTATACCGAAGAAGCGCTGGATACCGGTTTTAAAAACCGCCTGAACACCACCTTGAGCTTTGAGGCACTGGTCGAGGGCACGGCCAACCGCATGGCCCGCGCCGCCGCCATGCACGTGGCCACCAACTTGGGCAACCTGTACAACCCGCTGTTTATCTATGGCGGCGTGGGCCTAGGCAAAACACACTTAATGCACGCCATTGGCAACCAGCTGCTAAACGACAAGCCCCAAGCCAAGGTGCTTTATATCCACGCCGAACAGTTTGTGAGCGACGTGGTGAAGGCGTACCAGCGCAAAACATTTGACGAGTTCAAGTACAAATATCACTCACTGGACTTGCTGCTGATCGACGATGTGCAGTTCTTTGCTAACAAAGACCGCACCCAAGAAGAATTTTTCAACGCTTTTGAGGCGCTGCTGGCCAAAAAGTCGCATATTGTGATGACCAGCGACACCTATCCCAAGGGCCTGGTCGATATCCATGAGCGCTTGGTATCGCGCTTTGACTCGGGCCTCACCGTGGCCATAGAGCCGCCCGAGCTAGAAATGCGCGTGGCCATTTTGATCAGTAAGGCGCGCGTTGAAGGTGCCGACATGCCCGAAGAAGTGGCCTTTTTTGTGGCCAAAAACGTGCGCTCTAACGTGCGTGAGCTTGAAGGCGCGCTGCGCAAAATTTTGGCCTATTCACGTTTTAATCAAAAAGAAATCTCTATCCCGCTGGCACGCGAGGCCCTGCGCGACCTGCTGTCGATCCAAAACCGGCAGATTGGCGTGGAGAACATTCAAAAGACGGTGGCCGACTACTACAAGATCAAAGTCGCCGACATGTACAGCAAAAAGCGCCCTGCCAGTATTGCCAGACCACGCCAAATCGCCATGTATCTGGCCAAAGAGCTGACCCAAAAGAGCCTGCCCGAGATTGGCGAGTTGTTTGGCGGGCGCGACCACACCACCGTACTGCATGCTGTGCGCAAAATAGGCGCAGAGCGCCAAACCGTGACCGAGCTCAACCAGCAGCTGCATGTGCTGGAACAAACCTTGAAAGGCTAAGGCTATGAAACCACTTTGCAAGCACCTTATTGACCCACCAAATACCCCAAGGACAAGTTTGGGGATAGTTTTGGGACAACTGGCTACTTATCCACAGGCCTGCCCTGTTAATTCAAGTTATCCTTTTTTGCACGGGCAATTAAAGTAGCTTAAACACAGACTTTGCAGCACGCTAAATCTATGATTAAACAGGCGAAAATACGCTTATCCACATTAAAGTGCTGTGCTTACTACTACTACTATCTTTAATTAATTAAATACAAGTTAAGAGGTTGACATGATCGTTTTGAAGGCAACACAAGAAAAACTGCTCTCCACGCTGCAGTCGGTATCGGGCATTGTTGAGCGTCGGCATACGCTGCCTATTTTGGCCAACGTGCTGATTCGCAAAACGGGCGACCAACTGCAGCTAACCACCAGCGACCTTGAAATTCAAATTCGCACTGGTGCGCAGATGGATGGTGATGCAGGCAACTTCACCACCACGGTGGGCGCGCGCAAACTGATTGATATTTTGCGCACCATGCCGTCTGACCAAACGGTGTCGATTGAATCGAATGCCAGTAAGCTGATTCTCAAAGGCGGTAAAAGCCGCTTTACCTTGCAAACCTTACCTGCCGAAGACTTTCCGCTGGTGCAAGAGGCAGCCAGCTTTGGCCCTGTGTTTAGCGTGCCGCAAAAGACACTCAAAGAGCTGTTGGCGCAAGTGAGCTTTGCCATGGCGGTGCATGACATTCGCTATTACCTCAATGGCATTTTGTTTGTCGCTGAAGGTAAAACACTCAGCTTGGTGGCTACCGATGGCCACCGCTTAGCGTTTAGCAGCGCGCAGCTAGATGTCGAAGTGCCCAAGCAAGAAGTGATTTTGCCGCGCAAAACCGTGATCGAAATGCAG
>JANPDG010000052.1:0-3893 GCA_031431335.1 Polaromonas sp.
GCAATAGTTACCGACTGGTAGGTGGGTGCCGGGTCGATTAATTGCTATCAATCGCAATACGACGCAGCTGCGATAGCTGGGCCTGTGACCGTTGGGCGCTGAATTTTAAATGCATTTAGCTATTAAAATAATAGCTAACTATTCAATATCCACGTCGGAAAACTACCTAAAATTCCAGTGAATATGAGCTGGAAGTTATTGAAACGCTGCACTTTGCGTAAAGTGCAAAAAATCAATTAGCTGTTACTTATGCCACTTTCGACATGGCCTGCTGGTACATGTTCAGACGCCGACTGCACATGTCCGGTTTGGTCGTCAAAGAAAAAGTCGGGTTCAAATTCACGTAAGAATTCGCCTTTGGACAGGCCGCCTAAAAACATCGCTTCATCGACATCAATGTTCCACTGCATGAGCGTGCGGATGGCGCGCTCGTGTGCGGGCGCGCTGCGGGCGGTGACCAGTGCGGTGCGGATGCACACGTCTGAGGAGCGTTCGTTTTGTAGTCGGTGCAAGGCTTCGAGCAGAGGCTTGAAAGGCCCAGGCGGTAGCGGCTGGGCAATGTGCTTGATCTCGTGCTTTTGAAACGCTTTGAGCCCCGACTTTTGGTAGACGCGCTCGGCCTCGTCGCTAAAGAGCACCGCGTCACCGTCAAAGGCAATGCGCACTTCTTTAGGGTGGTTGTCGCCCGCGTGCACAGAGCGCGTGGCCACGGTGGCTGCAGCAAAACCATTGCTCAGCGCAGCGCGCACGTCTTCAGATTTGGCTGATAAAAACAAGTTAGCGTTGAACGAGCGCAGATAAGGCCACGCAGGTCTGCCGCGTGTGAAGGCACAGCGCACAATGGGCAGCTTGTAGTGCTCTGCACTGTGCATCACGCGCAGGCCACTGACAGGGTCGTTGCGCGAAAGAATTACCACCTCCACCCGCTGCGTCTCAGCGCTGTTGAATGCCAATAGTTTTTTGACCAATGAGAAAGCCACACCCGGTTTGGCCGGGGTTTCGACACGGTCTAATTGCATCTGCATATAGGCTTTGTCATCGCCAAGTTCGAATACCTGGTTTTCTTCTTCAAAGTTAAATAAGGCACGCGACGAAATGGCAACTACGAGTTTGCCTTGCAGGGTGGCCATATTTATTTCACCAGTTGGTTCAGCTCAATGATCGGCATCAGCACCGCCAGCACGATCAGCATCACCACTACGCCCATGGCAACGATCAACAGCGGCTCCAAAATGGTGGCCAGTGCCATCGCCCGGCGCTGTACCTCTTGGCTCAGCTGGTTAGCGGCGCGTTGCAGCATCAGTGGCAAGGTGCCGGTTTGCTCACCCAAGCGGGCAAACATGGGCAGGATGCCGGGGAAGCGTTTTTTCTGACCCAAAGCGTTGGCCAGCGGCGCACCTTCGCGCACGAGCACCAGCGCGTCTTGCGCGTCATTGCGCATCGCGCGGTTGTTCAGTGTGTCTGCAGCAGCTTGCAGGGCTTTGAGAATAGGCACGCCCGCACCTGCGAGCATGGCCAGCGTGGAGGCAAAGCGTGCAGCGTTGTAGCCACGTGCCAAGCGGCCGATGATGGGAATGTTCAAAAAAGCGGCATCAATTTTGAGCCGAAACTCAGGGATACGGCGAATGTGCACACCAGCAAATCCGGCTACCACCAGCCCCGCTAATACCCACCAGCCGTAGCCGCGCACAAAAGCGCTGATGCCCATCATGATCTGCGTCAGAATCGGCAAGGCCCGCTTGCTGCCCGCAAACACATTGGCCACCTGTGGCACCACATAGCCCACCAAAAATAGCACGATCACAATCGCCACCAAGGTGACAATCGCAGGGTAGAGCGCCGCGCCAATGAGCTTTCCGCGCAATGTTTGGCGCTCTTCTAAATCGTCCGCCAGCTTCTCTAGCACCAGACCCAAACTGCCAGACGTCTCGCCCGCGCCAATGACTGCGCAGTAAATATCGTCAAACTCTTTGGGGTAGAGTGCCAGCGCTTTGGCAAAGCTGGAGCCTGCATTCACCTCGGCGCGCAGGGCTGCTACCAGATTGCGCTGCTTTTCGTCTTCGGCTTCGTCAGACAGGGCAGTGAGCGCGCGCTCTAGCGGTAAGCCTGCGGACACCAGGCCAGCAACTTGCCGCGTCCATACCGCCAAACTGGTGGAGTTGAACGCATGTCCACCAAACAAGGTCATGTTGAGGCCGCGGCCTTTGGTGTTTTCACCTTCGCGGCCCGATGCTACAGCGTCCACTGCAATGGGCACCAGCGCCTGAGCACGCAGCTGGTTGCGCGCAGACTTGACGCTGTCGGCGTCCATCACGCCTTTGCGTGTGGTGCCTTGGGCGTCTAGGGCTTCAAATTGGTAGGCTGGCATAGGCAATCAGTGCGCGTCAGATTAGTCGCGTGTCACGCGAACGACTTCTTCCAGGGTGGTGATACCCTCGCGAATCAACCGCTCGCCATCGTCGCGCATCAGCATCATGCCCGCAGCGATGGCGGCCGTGCGTATATCGGCCTCGGATGCCTTGCTGTGCACCATGGCGCGAATATGGTCGTTGGAAGACAAGAGCTCAAACACGCCAGTGCGTCCTTGGTAGCCCGTTTGGTTGCAGTGCGTGCAACCAGCACCTTGGCAGTGGGTGCACAGCTTGCGCACCAAGCGCTGGGCTAGCACACCGAGTAGCGACGAGCTGAGCAAAAATGGCTCTATCCCCATATCGGTCAAGCGCGTGACGGCGCTGGCTGCATCGTTGGTGTGCAAGGTGGCCAATACCAGGTGGCCCGTAAGCGAAGCCTGGATCGCAATTTGCGCAGTTTCAAAGTCGCGAATCTCGCCGATCATGATGACATCGGGGTCTTGCCGCAAAATCGCCCGCAGGGCTTTGGCAAACGACAGGTCAATCTTAGCGTTCACCTGCGTTTGGCCCACGCCGCTCAGCTCATATTCAATCGGGTCTTCTACCGTCATGATGTTGGTTTGCGTGGCGTCAATTTTGCCAAGCGATGCATACAGCGTAGTGGTTTTGCCTGAGCCGGTAGGGCCAGTGACCAAAATAATGCCGTGTGGCTGTCCAATGAGTTGTTCAAACTGAGCGAGCACCGGGCCTTGCATGCCCACAGCTTCTAGCGTCAGCTTGTTGCTAGTTTTATCCAGCAAGCGCAGTACTGCACGCTCGCCATGTGCACTGGGCAGCGTGCTCACACGCACATCTACCGCGCGGGTGCCAATGCGCAGGCTGATGCGCCCGTCTTGCGGCAGGCGCTTTTCTGAAATATCCAGCTCAGCCATGATTTTGAGGCGCGAGATCAAGGCCGCATGCAGCGCGCGGTTGGGCCGCACCACCTCGCGCAAGCTGCCGTCCACCCGAAAGCGCACTGCACTGTGGCGCTCATAGGGTTCAATGTGAATATCGCTCGCGCCATCGCGCGCGGCCTGTGTGAGCAGCGCGTTGAGCATGCGGATGATGGGCGCGTCGTCTGATGTTTCTAGCAAGTCTTCTACTGCGGGCAGCTCTTGCATCATGCGCGAGAGGTCGGCGTCGGTTTGCACCTCGCTTACCACGGTAGCAGCGCTCGACTCGCCCTGGGAATAGGCGGCGCTGGTGCGCTGAACGAGCGCATCAGCAGCAATCGACTCAATCGACATCGGTGCACTGTCGCCATATTTGCGCAGCACCTCTGCCACAGCGCTGCGCGGCGATTGGGGATGGAGCCATAAAGTTAGCTCACCAGCATCTTCTTGCAACAGTACTTGTTGTGTACGTGCAAACGCGTAGGGCAATGGAAATTTCAAGATGTCACCTATCTACTGGGGTGCCAAGAGGCGGCGGTACAGGTGCAGAAGGTTGCGTGGACCGCTTGGGCTGTGTCTGCGGAGGTAGCACGGGTGAATCGTTGAT
>JANPDG010000053.1:0-6712 GCA_031431335.1 Polaromonas sp.
TAGTTTTTAGCGCAGTATTTTTAGACATGCCGCGCATCACTAAGGCAGTAGGATATACCGCAGGTTCGCGTAGCCATGCAAAAGTTAACCCGTCCAGTAACGGTGTAATTCTCTCTTTAACTGTTCAAGACTTGGCTAAAGTCGTTCGCGGCCAAGTACTCGGTGAAATTACTTCAGAGCGATTTTCTCAAAATATAAGTATCGACAATGCGCAGGCTGATTTGGATATCCAGAAGCAAAAAATATCAAAAGATGAATTAAAGAATATCGATGATGGCGAGTTAATTTCTGTGCGTGCGACACAGCTGAAAGTTCAATCAGTAACTAACGAACTGCGCAACGTGCTGCAAGAATTTACTTTGTCTCAACAAAGAATTGAAGATTTGACTAAGCAGCTGGAGCGACAAAAAGAACTTCAGTCGCAGGGCTTCGTCTCGGCAGAGGCAGTAGAGCAAAAGCGCAGTGAATTGCTTCAACAAAAACTCAATTTCAGTTTGTTATCACGCAATCAGTTGCAACTTGAGCGAGAGATCGCAACGCAGAGTGAAGAGTTGAAATTAATAGCCTCTCGTGCTAAAAGTCAGCGTGCACTATTAATGCGTGACATGTATACCAGCGAACAAGAATTCAATGAACATTCCTCCAAGCGAATTCAACTGATAGCGCCCATAGACGGTGTGGTCACCCAAATATCCGCCTCTGTAGGCCAAACTGTGCGCCCAGACCTGCCCATCATGACTATCGTGCCTGAGGGTAGTGCGGCTGAGGTGGTGTTGTTAATTCCCTCGCGCTCGATTGGCTTTATCCGCATGGGGCAGAAGGTGTCGGTTCGTTATCAGGCCTACCCTTACGAGCACTATGGTCGGCACTATGGTGTGGTTAAAGAGATTGCCCGCGCCGCGCTGCCGCCGCAAGAGGTCGTGCAGCACATTCCTGTGAATGAGCCGGTGTACACCGTGCGCGTGTCGTTGCCTAGCAATTACCTGGAATACCAAAGCAAGCAACTGCCGCTCACGCCGGGTATGGTGGTGGAGGCGGATGTGGAGCTGGACAGGCTCAAAATTTACCAGTGGCTGCTAGAGCCGCTTTACAGGCTAGGCGGCAGAGTGTGAGCGCAATGTTAGAAGGCGCGTCGTTTCAACGCGACGCGGGGTTGGGGCTGCGGCTGTTTCCGCGCAAGGCTATGCCGCTGTATTTGCAGATGGAGTCTGCCGAATGTGGGCTGGCCTGCTTGGCTATGGTGGCGGGGCACTACGGGTCTAAACAAGGTTTAGAAGAATTGCGAGCTAAGTTTGATGTGTCGGTGCGCGGCACGTCACTGCAAAACCTGGCCGACATGGCTGACCAAATTGGCCTGAATGCGCGCTGCGTGGAGCTATCGGCAGATGAAATCGGTCAGCTGCGCCTGCCTGCTGTGCTGCACTGGGAGGGCAACCATTGGGTAGTGGTTAAAAAGACCTCGGCTAAGGGCTTGCAGCTTAACGACCCTGCGCTGGGCGAGCGCTGGGTGGGCTGGCAAGAGGCGCGGGCTAAGTTCAGCGGCTTTGCAGCAGACTTTGTGCCGCGTGCCCAGCTAGCGCGCACGCCGCCCGAGCCGCGTTTGCAGTTTGCTACGCTGCTGCGCAGCTTCCCGGGGCTGGGTGGGGCTGTTATGCAACTGCTGGCAGTGTCCATTGTGCTGGAAATTATTGCGCTGCTCACGCCTTACTACACGCAAATTGTGATGGACCATGTGTTGGTCACGGGCGACCGCGACTTGCTGACCATTGTGGCGCTGGCTACTGGCTTTTTATTGGTGTTTCAAACCATTTTTACGGCTGTGCGCGGTTGGGCGGGCGTGGTGCTGTCGCAAAACGTGGGGTATCAGCTGTATGCGCATGTGATTCGGCATTTGTTCAGGCTGCCAGTCACGTTTTTTGTGCGCAGGCAGGCGGGCGACTTAGTGTCGCGGTTTGACTCGCTGGGGCAGCTGGCACATTCGCTCACTCGCACCAGCATTGAGATTACGCTGGACGCGCTGATCAGCGTAGGCACGGTTGCGATGATGTTTTTGTACAGCGCTACGCTGGCATGGATAGCGCTGGGCACATTTACTCTGATGTTGATTGTGAAGGTGATTGTGTTTTCGTCTTCACAGCGGGTGGTGGCCGAGCGCACGTTTTTAGACGCTAAGCGGCAGTCGCACTTGATTGAGAGCTTGCGCGGCATTCATGCGGTCAAGATGGTGCAGGGCGAGATACTGCGCTCGCAGCAGTGGACTACGCAAACCCGCCGCGTGTTTGATAAAGACGCTGCCACCGAGCGCATTAACTTGGCCAGTACATTGGTGCAAACCGTCACCACGGGGGCAGCGCACATTGTGGTGATTTATTTTGCGGCGCAAATGATTTTGGCTAATCAGCTCTCGGTGGGCATGCTGTTTGCGTTTATGGCCTATCAAGGCAACTTTGCAGGCCGTGCCTCAGCGTTTGCCGACCGTATTATGTGGCTGCGAACTATGAAGGTGCATTTTGGCAGAGTGGGTGATATTGTGTTTGCACCGACAGAGCCAGTGGCAGAGCTCACCAGCAAGGTGCCGCAGCCTGCGGCCAGCAGCCTGCAGGCCGCAGGCTTGGGCTACCGCTACTCTGCGTCTGACCCGTTTGTGTTCAGGGCGGTGTCCGTTGATGTGCAGCCTAAAGAGCTAGTAGCTTTGGTGGGGCCATCAGGCTGCGGCAAAACCACGTTGCTGTGCGTGTTGGGTGGTATATTTTTGCCAGCAGAGGGCACGCTAGCCTACGACCAAGAGCGTGTGACGCAGGCGAACGCCACCAGCTTGCGCAAGCGCGTGGCCTTTGTGTTCCAAAACGACGAGCTGTTTGAAGGCTCTATTGAAGAGAATATTTCGTTTTTTGACCCGCAGCCAGATCGCGAGCGTATTACGCGCTGTGCACAGCTGGCTGCCATTGCAGTAGACATTGCGGCGTATCCGCAGGGCTATAAAACCAGGCTGGCTGAGCAAGGGGCAGGGCTGTCGGGCGGCCAGCGCCAGCGTATGTTGATAGCCAGGGCTTTGTACCGTCAGCCTTCGCTGTTGGTGTTGGACGAAGCTACTAGCCAGCTAGACGTGGCGACAGAGAAGCTGGTGTTAGGCAACCTCAAAACCTTAGGCATCACTATCGTTATGAGCGCCCACAGACCGGATGCTATCGCTATGGCAGATAGGATTTACTCTGTGCAAATGAAAACTTGGGTGCAAATGCAGGTTGCGCCAACTGCTTAGTTTACTCATCTATTAATAGCAAACTATCTAATATCCACGTCGAAAAACTGCCTAAAAGTCTCCAAAAGCAGGTTTCACAATACGGCGGGCTGCTACAAGCCCCGCCTCACCCCTGCGAGCAGCCCGTAAAATCAACGCTTTTGCACTTTTGCAAGCCTTGTCACCAGTCCATTGCAGCCATGACCACCAGCTCTATTCCCCACGTTACCCTTACCACCGCAGCCAATGTGTACTTTGATGGCAAATGCGTTAGCCACAGCTTCACGCTGGCCGATGGCACCAAAAAATCTGTGGGTGTGGTGTTGCCCAGCCAGCTGACTTTTGGCACGGGCGCGGCTGAGATCATGGAATGTGTAGCGGGCAGCTGCGAATACAAGCTGGCTGGCAGCGATGCTTGGCTCACCAGCAAGGCGGGCGAGCAGTTTCATGTCGCGGCTAACTCTAAGTTCGATATTAAAGTGGCAGAGGCTTACCACTACATTTGCCATTACGCGTAATAGCCCACACGTTTGCGCTTGGCCACACCCACCCGCACTGAGCTTGTCGAAGTGCCCTTGTTCATTTAAAAATCTACCGCCATGGCAACTATTCTGCAAAACCTCCCCGTAGGCCAAAAAGTCGGCATCGCCTTTTCAGGTGGCCTGGACACATCTGCCGCCCTGCGCTGGATGAAAAACAAAGGCGCTGTGCCTTATGCCTACACGGCCAACTTGGGCCAGCCCGACGAGCCTGACTACGACGAGATTCCGCGCAAAGCGATGGAATACGGCGCAGAAAAAGCGCGCTTGATCGACTGCCGCGCGCAGTTAGCCGCTGAAGGCATTGCCGCACTGCAAGCGGGCGCGTTCCATATCAGCACAGCAGGCATTACCTATTTCAATACCACGCCACTGGGCCGCGCTGTGACCGGCACCATGCTGGTGTCCGCCATGAAAGAGGACAACGTCAACATTTGGGGTGACGGCAGCACCTTCAAGGGTAACGACATTGAACGCTTTTACCGCTACGGCCTGCTCACTAACCCAGAGCTCAAAATCTACAAACCGTGGCTTGACCAGCTGTTCATCGACGAGCTGGGTGGCCGCGCCGAGATGAGCGCGTTCATGACCGCCGAGGGCTTTGGCTACAAAATGTCTGCTGAAAAAGCTTATTCAACCGATAGCAATATGCTGGGCGCAACGCACGAGGCCAAAGACTTGGAATTTCTAAACAGCGGCATGAAAATCGTCAACCCCATCATGGGTGTGCCCTTTTGGCGTGACGATTGCGTTGTTAAAGCCGAGACGGTCAGCGTGCGCTTTGAGGGTGGCATGCCTGTGGCCCTGAACGGCAAGACTTTCGCCAATACTGTTGAGCTGATCTTAGAGGCCAACCGCATTGGTGGTCGCCACGGCTTGGGTATGAGCGACCAAATTGAAAACCGCATTATCGAAGCCAAAAGCCGCGGCATTTACGAAGCGCCCGGCCTGGCGTTGCTGTTTATCGCGTATGAGCGCTTGGTGACCGGTATTCACAACGAAGACACCATAGAGCAATACCGCATGAACGGTTTAAAGCTGGGCCGCTTGCTCTACCAAGGCCGCTGGTTTGACCCGCAGGCCATCATGCTGCGCGAAACCGCCCAGCGCTGGGTGGCACGCGCTATCACGGGCGAGGTAACACTAGAGCTGCGCCGTGGCAACGACTACAGCTTGCTTAACACCGAGAGCGCCAACCTCACCTACAAGCCCGAGCGCCTGAGCATGGAAAAGGTAGAGGACGCCCCGTTCTCGCCTGCTGACCGCATCGGCCAACTCACCATGCGCAACCTGGACATCGTGGACACCCGCGACAAGCTGGACATCTACACCAAAGCTGGTTTGCTGGCGTTGGGCAGCGGCAATGCGATGCCTAAGCTAGGCGAATAAATGTTGCGATGAGAAGGAAAACCCTAGTTTTGCCCAGCCAGTGAAACTTTTGCGCCTGTTGTGCGACGATTAAGGGCACATACCACTTTAAAAGGACACACCATGCGCAAACTTCTCTCCACTTTATTAACTACTGCCGCCTTATCGGTTAGCCTGACTGCAGGCGCACAAACCACCGCGCCTGCAGCCTACGGCTCAGCAATTACATTAGAGCAAGCCAAAAAAGCCATGGTAGCCGCTGAAGCTGAAGCGGTTAAAAATAATTGGCCCGTAGCGATTTATATCGTTGGCTCTGGTGGCCACATGGTCATGATGCAGCGCCTGCCAAATACACAAATTGCCAGCTTGGACATTGCCCACGGCAAAGCAAGCTCGGCCAATAATTTTCGCCGCCCAACCAAAGCTTTAGAGGACGCTGTGGCTGGCGGCGGTGCGGGCCTGCGCTTGCTGGCACTGAAAAACGTGACCCCTCTAGAAGGTGGTGAGCTGATCATGCAGGACGGCAAAATAATTGGCGCAATTGGGGTCAGCGGTGTAGCCTCGGGCCAAGATGCGCAAGTAGCTCGCGCGGGGGCTGCCGCTGCTGTCAAATAATCCTAGTAGAATCAAGCACCGGGCCTAAGCAATTGCGCCCGGTTTTTTTTGGCCTGTATTTTGGCTGCAAAAACCGGCACATTCCAAGCGCTCAAAACGATCTGAGATGGTTTTTTGACAACTGAATTGAAAGTAATGTGCCATGGAAATTTTTGACTATGACAATGTACTGTTATTGCCACGCAAGTGCCGCGTAGAGTCGCGCAGCGAGTGTGATGCCGGTGTAGAGTTGGGCGGACGCAAGTTTCGCATCCCCGTGGTGCCCGCCAACATGAAAACCGTGGTGGCTGAAAACACTTGCGTGTGGCTGGCTCAAAACGGCTATTTTTATGTGATGCACCGCTTTGACTTAGACAATGTGCAGTTCGTCAAGGACATGAACACCAAAGGCTTGTTCAGCAGCATCTCCTTAGGTGTGAAAAAGCCAGACTACGACACGGTAGACCAGTTGGTAGCCCTAGGTCTGTGCCCCGACTACATCACCATCGACATTGCCCACGGCCATGCTGATAGTGTGCAAAAGATGATTGCGCGTATCAAACAAAAGTTGCCTAAAGCGTTTGTGATTGCGGGCAACATTGCCACACCTGAGGCCATCATCGACCTGGAAAACTGGGGCGCAGACGCGACCAAAGTGGGCATTGGCCCCGGCAAGGTGTGCATCACGAAAAGTAAAACCGGCTTTGGCACCGGTGGCTGGCAGCTCAGCGCGCTCAAGTGGTGCGCCCGCGTGGCCACCAAGCCCATCATCGCTGATGGCGGCATTCGCGAGCATGGCGACATTGCCAAGTCGATTCGCTTTGGCGCTACGATGGTGATGATCGGCTCCATGCTGGCAGGCCACGACGAGTCGCCCGGCAAAACTGTAGAAGTGGACGGCAAGCTGTTCAAAGAATACTACGGCAGCGCGAGCGACTTTAACAAAGGTGAGTACAAACACGTCGAAGGC
>JANPDG010000054.1:0-12970 GCA_031431335.1 Polaromonas sp.
CGGGTAAAACGGTGACTGTAGCGGGCAATATTGGTCCCTCTTTACTGGATACGTTGTCGGCCCATATGCTGGCTCAGACCCTGCCTCAGGTGTGGGTTTTGGAGTTATCAAGTTTTCAGCTCGATGAAGTTGACGGTTTCAGCCCAAAAATGGGTACGGTACTTAATATATCGCAAGATCATTTGGACTGGCACGGCAGCATGCAGGCTTATGGTGCAGCCAAGATGCGAATTTTCGGACTGCATAGTCCGGATGCAGCGCCCATGCTGCTAAACCGTGATGACCCAGCTGTGATGGCAATGGTACCAGCGCATATTAAAGGAAAGCTGCAACGCCACTACATTACTTTTGGCGTTGACGCTCCTATGCGCCCAGGCGATTGGGGGTTGGAGACTGTCAACGGCATGACTTGGTTGGTCAAAGCCATGGAGGCAGATGAAACACGCCGCCGCCGTAAAGACGATGCAGAGGAAGTTCATATTCAACGCTTGATGCCGGCTGATGCACTGCGCATTCGCGGACTCCATAACGCGGCCAATGCACTGGCTGCGTTGGCGCTGGCCAGTGCGGCAGGCTGCAATCTAGCGCCAATGTTGTATGGACTGCGTGAGTACCGAGGTGAACCACACCGCGTAGAGTCTGTGGGGATTGTGCAAGAGGTAGAGTATTTCGATGACAGCAAGGGCACCAATGTGGGCGCTACCGTCGCGGCACTGACAGGACTGGGAGCCGACCGAAAATTAGTACTTATCCTAGGTGGCGAAGGCAAGGGCCAAGATTTTTCTCCTTTGGCGCTGCCCGTCTCGCGCTACGCACGCGCTGTGGTGTTGATAGGGCGGGACGCAGCGATGATCTCAAAGGCCTTAGATTGCACGGGTGTGGATTGCGTTCAGGCTGAAAACATGGAGCACGCTGTCAAGCTGGCTACAGCGCGAGCGCACGCAGGCGATGCAGTGCTCATGTCGCCCGCATGCGCTAGCTTTGACATGTTTGAAAATTATGAGCATAGAGCGCGGGTGTTCTGCGCTGCGGTGTCTAGCTTGGGACAAGCTGCTGGTACCCAGCTTGGAGAAGCTGCATGAGCGAAATAGCCTCTAGCGCTCAGCCGGGTGTGATGCAGCGTGCGGTAGCGTGGTTCTCCGGCTTGGGTGGGGCGGCGCAATCCGCAGCGGAAGCGCTGCCAGTACGCATCGGCAGTGCTGAGTACGCTCGCACTCGCTCAACTCCTGCGCGTGTGCTGGGGTTTGACCAAGTATTGTTGTGGGTCACGGTGAGTTTATTGGCTTTTGGTTTAGTGATGGTGTATTCGGCTTCTATTGCCATGCCAGACAATCCACGTTTTTCTAGATATACGCACACACACTTTTTAATCCGTCATCTATTGTCATTGACAGTAGCTTTTATAGCAGCGCTGATAGCTTTTCAAATTCCGATGCTGACGTGGGAGAAGTACGCACCTTGGTTATTTGTCGTGTCGTTGATTTTGTTAGTTTTGGTCTTGATTCCTTTTATTGGCAAAAACGTGTATGGCGCACGGCGCTGGATTTCTTTGGGTTTCATGAATTTCCAACCATCAGAATTGGCCAAATTTGCAGTCCTGTTGTATGCAGCCGATTACATGGTGCGCAAAATGGATGTTAAAGAGAAATTCTTTCGGGCGGTACTGCCGATGGCAGTTGCGGTGGCGGTAGTAGGACTGCTGCTACTCGCAGAGCCTGATATGGGGGCATTCATGGTGATCGCTGTGATTGCGATGGGGATACTATTTTTGGGCGGCGTCAACGCACGGATGTTCTTCCTTATAGCGGCAGTCATGCTTGTTGCTTTTGTGCTCATGGTTGCGCTGAGCGATTGGAGGCGAGAGCGAATTTTTGCCTACCTGGATCCATGGAGTGAAAAGCATGCCTTAGGCAAAGGCTACCAACTGTCACACTCCTTGATAGCCATTGGTCGCGGGGAGATATTTGGTGTTGGTTTAGGCGGCAGTGTGGAGAAGCTTCACTGGTTACCTGAAGCGCATACTGATTTTTTATTGGCCGTGATTGGCGAAGAATTTGGTCTGATCGGTGTGCTGGCAGTGATTGGTTTATTCCTCTGGCTAACATACCGCATCATGCACATCGGGCGACAAGCGGTTGCACTAGAGCGATTGTTTGCAGGGCTGGTAGCGCAAGGCGTAGGTATTTGGATGGGCTTTCAAGCATTTATCAATATGGGTGTGAACTTGGGCGCACTACCTACCAAAGGACTAACTTTACCTCTGATGAGCTACGGAGGCTCAGCTATTTTGATGAATTTAGTCGCGCTCGCTGTGGTGCTGCGTGTTGACTACGAGAACAAACAACTCATGCGCGGAGGTCGCGTATGAGTAAGACGGCATTGATCATGGCGGGGGGCACAGGAGGTCATATATTTCCTGGCTTGGCTGTTGCAGAGGCATTGCGCGCGCGCGGTTGGCAAGTGCAGTGGTTGGGTGCGCCAGACAGTATGGAGTCGAGACTCGTGCCGCCTCGTGGCTTCACACTCAATACGATTGATTTTTCGGGGGTTCGCGGCAAAGGCATGCTGACGTTGGCACTATTACCTGTGCGCTTACTCAAAGCTTTTTGGCAGAGTATCCAAGTGATTCGCCGTGTTAAGCCGCATGTGTTGGTGGGGCTTGGGGGGTATATCAGTTTCCCTGCTGGAATGATGGCGGTACTTATGGGTATACCGTTAGTACTGCACGAGCAAAATTCAGTAGCAGGCATGGCCAATAAAATTTTGGCCGGTGTGGCTGATAAGGTTTTCACAGCTTTTCCTGATGTATTTGCCCAGGCAGAATGGGTGGGCAATCCACTCCGCGAAGAGTTTTTACATCAAGCTGACCCTGACGTACGTTTTACTGGGCGCGGTAAACCGCTCAATTTGCTAGTCATCGGAGGGAGCCTTGGGGCTAAAGCCCTGAACGAAATTGTGCCGCAAGCTATGGCGTTACTGCCCTTGGAATTGCGGCCCACGATCATTCATCAGAGCGGGGAAAAACAAATTGATGCCCTGCGTGCCAATTACGCTGCTGCAGGCGTTAAGGCTACATTGACGCCATTTATTGACAATACGGCAGATGCATTTGCGCATGCCGATCTCATTGTTTGTCGTGCGGGTGCCTCAACTGTTACTGAAATTGCAGCTGTAGGCGCTGCGGCGCTATTCGTGCCATTCCCCGCAGCGGTAGACGATCATCAAACTAAAAATGCTCAGTTTTTGAGTGATCAAGATGCTGCCCAATTAGTGCAGCAAAAAGATTTGAGCCCCCAATGGCTGGCTGACATGATAAAAAATTTAGAACTCTCTGACTTAATCAGTACTGCAAAAAAAGCTAAGAAAATGCAAAAACTATACGCTACCGAAGCTGTCGTGTCAGCCTGTGAATCTCTAGGAGTTAAGTCGTGAAGCACGCCGTTCGCCGTATTCATTTCGTGGGGATAGGCGGCTCTGGCATGTCTGCAATCGCCGAGGTGTTGCATAACTTAGGGTATGTGGTTTCAGGCTCTGACCAATTGGACAGTTCAACTCTACGCCGCCTGGCGGGACTTGGAATTACGACTCACATCAGACATGCAGCTAGCAATGTGCAAGGAGCAGATGCGGTAGTCGTTTCTACTGCAGTGAAGGCTGATAACGTTGAAGTGGTGGCTGCGCGCGAGCAACGTATTACGATCGTGCCTCGCGCTTTAATGCTGGCAGAACTAATGCGTCTGAAAAGTGGAATCGCCATTGCAGGTACGCATGGAAAGACAACGACCACCAGCCTAGTAGCGAGTGTGCTCCAGGCTGCCGGTCTGGATCCTACCTTTGTCATCGGTGGCCGTTTGAACAGTGCCGGGGCCAACGCACAACTGGGCAAAGGTGACTATATTGTGGTCGAAGCTGATGAGTCAGATGCTTCGTTTCTGCATTTGCTGCCTGTCATGGCGGTGGTTACCAACATCGATGCTGACCATATGGAGACCTATGACCATGATTTTGATCGGCTTAAAACTGCGTTCGTAGATTTTTTGCATCGTATGCCCTTTTACGGTACAGCAGTCTTGTGCACTGATGACGCTGTTGTGCGCGATATTGTGGGCAAGGTGACTTGCCCTGTGACGACTTACGGTATGAACGAAGGGTCGCAGATTCGCGCTTTGAATGTGCGCGCAGTTAATGGTCAAATGCACTTTGTAGTGAAGCGAAGAAATGGCGTTGTTCTACCTGATATTGATGTGGTGCTTAACTTGCCAGGTCATCATAACGTGCTTAACGCATTGGCAGCTATTGCTGTGGCGACTGAGCTGGATGTGCCTGTTGCTGCGATCCAAAGTGCATTGCTAGGCTTTGAGGGGGTGGGCCGTCGCTTCCAAAGTTATGGCCAAGCACCAGCCAAGGACGGAGGCAGTTTTACCGTGATCGACGATTATGGTCACCATCCAGTAGAAATGGCGGCGACATTGGCTGCAGCGCGTGGCGCTTTTCCAGGACAAAGGCTACTGCTCGCTTTTCAGCCTCACCGATATACCCGTACACGCGACTGCTTTGAGGATTTTGTCAAAGTAATTGGTGAGGCAGATATGGTCTTGTTGTCAGAAGTGTATGCCGCTGGCGAGACACCAATTGTGGCAGCTGATGGCCGCGCATTGGTGCGTGCATTGAGGGTGGCGGGCAAAGTCGAGCCAATTTTTGTGGATGATATTGCGAGCATGGCCCAAGCCGTGATCGACGCGGCGCGTTCTGGCGATGTGGTCATGTGCATGGGCGCAGGTTCGATTGGAACTATTCCAGCAAAAATTATTGAAATGCTACAAAAATAGGAGCTAAATGCGTAATAATCCTTTAGGACTAAAGCGTAAGGTATGAAACTATGAACTTTGGCAAGGTTGCAGTGCTATTTGGTGGTGCATCGGCAGAACGCGAGGTCTCGCTAATGTCGGGAGCGGGTGTGCTTAAGGCTCTGCAGTCTCATGGTGTGGATGCGCACGCATTCGATCCATCGCAGCGCGAATTGAGTGAGCTTAAGCGGGAAGGCTTTTCCCGCTGCTTTATTGCATTGCATGGGCGCTTTGGTGAGGACGGTACGGTACAGGGCGCGCTAGAGCTGCTGGGTATTCCCTACACTGGTTCTGGTGTCATGGCGTCGTCGATAGCAATGGACAAAGTGATGACCAAACGGGTTTGGTTATCTGAAGGCTTGCCCACACCTGCTTGGCGAGAAGTAGTTAATGCCAACGAAACTGAAAAAGCCTTAACTGAATTAGGTGCTCCCATGATCGTGAAGCCAGCGCGTGAAGGCTCTACTCTGGGTTTGACCAAAGTAATAAAAGCAAGCCAATGTGCTGCAGCATACGCATTGGCTGCAGAGCACGATTCGCTGGTGCTGTGCGAGCAGTTCATTAGCGGGGATGAAGTGACTGGCCCGATTCTTGGGGCAGGAGCCAGTGCCAAAGCTTTCCCGGTAATACGTGTTGTAGCTCCAGGCGGTAATTACGACTATCACAACAAATACTTTGGGGAAGAGACTAAGTACCACGTTCCTTGTGGTTTGCCAGCGGGCGAGGAGGAGTCTATTCAGGAGCTAATGGTTAGAGCCTACCGGACTTTAGGTTGTAAAGGCTGGGCCCGTGCAGACGTGATGATTGACAGCAAAACACGTAAGCCTTATTTGTTAGAGATTAACACCTCACCAGGCATGACCAGCCATTCTCTGGTGCCTATGTCAGCACGCGCAGCGGGCATGAGTTACGAAGATTTGTGTTTGCATATTTTGTGCACTGCAACTTTAGAGCACAGTAAGCCATGATGCAAGCTGTGCTAACGCCTTTGGACGTTCGCCTGATGAATGTCAGCGCGACAGTCTTGGGCGTGGGGGTGTGTGTGGCTGCTTTAGTGGGAGCTGCGGGTTGGGCAGTGCGTCATCCAACGTTTGCTGTAACGCGCATTATTGTGCAGGGGGAGACCGCGCATAACAACGATATTACTCTGCGGGCTAATGTGGCTTCACGACTACAAGGTAATTTTTTCACATTAGACCTATCTAACGCGCAAAGCGTTTTTGAGTCGATACCTTGGGTGCGCAAGGTCACTGTGCGTAGAGAGTTTCCTAATCGCCTATTGGTGAAGTTGGAGGAGCATAGTAGTGCAGGTTTCTGGGGCGAGGATAGCGATTCAAAATTGGTCAACACCTTTGGAGAGGTGTTTGAAGCAAATATCGGCGATGTAGAGAACGAAGAATTACCCCGCTTGATTGGGCCAGACGGGCAAAGCCCACATGTCTTAGAGATGTACTTAAAGCTACAACAGCTGATTACACCGTTAGATGCATCGATTGAAGAGCTATCTCTAACTGGACGCGGAGGCTGGCGATTGCAGTTGGATGGTGGCGCCATATTCGAGATGGGACGCGGTAGTGTAGATGAATTATCTGCACGCCTGCTTAGTTTCACGCAAACATACACCCAAGTGCTATCAGCTTATCAGCGCTCTGGGTTAGATAGAGTGGAGTCAGTTGACCTGCGACATAGCGATGGTTATGCAATTAGGCTGCGCGGAGTGACCACAACCGTCTCGACTGCAGTATCCGATAAGAAATAGAGGTGATATATGGCAAAAGACTATAAAGATTTGGTAGTGGGCTTGGACATTGGAACGTCTAAAGTCATGGTGGTCGTGGCTGAAGTCCTGCCAAGTGGAGAGCTCAAACTGGCGGGCCTAGGTATTGCACCCAGCAATGGTTTAAAGCGTGGTGTGGTTGTGAACATTGATGCGACAGTTCAAAGTATCCAGCTGGCTTTGAAAGAGGCTGAACTCATGGCGGATTGCAAAATCACGCGCGTTTATACCGGTATCACTGGCAGCCACATTCGCGGCATCAATTCCAGTGGAATGGTGGCGGTCAAAGATCGAGAAGTCACTCCCGCAGACGTGGCACGGGTCGTAGAGACTGCTAAAGCTATCAATATTTCTAATGACCAGCGGCTACTATTGGTGGAGCCGCAAGAGTTTGTGATTGATGGTCAAGATGTGCGCGAACCTATCGGTATGAGTGGTCTACGCCTAGAGGCAAAAGTGCATATCGTAACGGGAGCTCAGAGCGCCGCAGAGAATATTATCAAATGCGTACGGCGATGCGGTTTAGAGGTGGAGCAATTGATGCTCAACCCGCATGCATCAAGCCAATCGGTTTTGACTGACGACGAGAAAGATCTTGGCGTAGCGATGGTGGATATCGGTGCGGGTACGACCGATGTAGCTATTTTCACTGGGGGTGCTATTCGCCACACTGCGGTCATTCCTATAGCGGGCGATTTGATCACTAGTGATATAGCTATGGCTTTGCGCACTCCAACCAAAGACGCCGAAGATATTAAAGTAGAGAGCGGTTGTGCCAAACAATTGCTAGCTGACCCACAGACGCAGGTTGAGGTTCCGGGTTTAGGGGATCGGGGCCCACGTATGCTGGGCAAGCAAGCGCTGTCTGGTGTTATTGAACCACGGATAGAGGAAATTTACTCACTCGTGCAACAAGTCATTAGGGAGTCTGGTTATGAAGAGGTTTTATCGTCGGGTATTGTGATCACTGGGGGCAGTTCAGTGATGACGGGTATGGTGGAGCTGGGAGAAGATATTTTCCTAAAGCCTGTGCGACGTGGATTACCGCAGTACAACAGAGCGCTGTCAGATATGGTGGCTCAACCCCGTGCAGCCACGGTCATGGGATTGCTTGAAGAGGCACGCTTGGCGCGCCTGCGCGGCTTTAAGGTAGCTCAGAAAAGTGGGTCTGTACAAACTGCCTTTGGTCGATTTAAAGATTTTGTTGTCGGGAACTTCTGATGTACAAAAAACTTTACATGGCAAGAGGTAGCCCGCCACGATGGCAGGGGAAAGACCCGTTTTGGGTTCTACCTTGGTTAAATAGCTCATGAAAATTGAGTTGAAAATACAAAAGTTCAATAATTTTCGGCAACTGCAATTAAACGATTTAGGAGAATTAAAATGGGTATCGAAATGATCGAAGTAGAAGAGTTTAATCTCGGCACACAAATTAAAGTCATCGGTGTTGGCGGAGGCGGCGGCAATGCGGTAGAGCACATGATTGCACGCAGCGTGCAGGGTGTAGAGTTCATTACAGCCAACACAGATGCGCAAGCGCTGTCGCGTAGTGCAGCACATAAGACTATTCAATTAGGTTTGACTGGTTTGGGTGCGGGCAGTAAACCAGAAAAAGGTCGTGACTCAGCTCAGAGTGCCGAAGATGATATTCGTAGCGCAATTGACGGCGCGCACATGCTTTTCATCACTGCCGGAATGGGCGGCGGTACGGGCACTGGTGCTGCTCCAGTGATCGCTCGGATTGCCAAAGAAATGGGAATTTTGACGGTTGGCGTTGTGACTAAGCCTTTCGAATGGGAGGGCGGCCGTCGCATGACTAACGCAGACACGGGTCTGGCGGAGTTAGAGGCTAATGTGGACTCACTTATCGTTGTATTGAACGAGAAGCTGCTTGAGGTTTTGGGAGACGATATTACCCAAGATGAAGCTTTTGCACATGCTAACGATGTGCTAAAAAATGCTGTGGGTGGCATCGCTGAGATCATTAATGTACCAGGCCATGTAAACGTCGATTTTGAAGATGTGCGCACAGTGATGGGCGAGCCGGGCAAGGCTATGATGGGTACTGCTGCTGCCAGCGGTCCTGACCGTGCGCGGATTGCGGCTGAACAAGCGGTTGCCTGCCCACTGCTAGAGGGCATTGATTTGTCTGGAGCAAAAGGAGTGTTGGTTCTGATTACTGCTGCTAAAGGTTCGCTTAAGCTCAGTGAGTCTAAGCTGGCAATGAATACTATCCGCGCTTACGCGTCGCCCGAGGCCCACGTTATTTATGGCACAGCATACGACGATAGTTTGGGCGAGGATATCCGGGTTACGGTCGTGGCTACTGGTCTGAGCCGTCAGGGTATTCGTCGCACTGCTCCTCCGCTGCAAGTGCTGCGCACTGGGACAGACAATGTGCCGTTTAATGTTCCAACTATTAATAACGTGGTGGGTCAAATGCCGCAATCGGGTGGAAATTCTGTAGGTGCTGCGACCCCCGACTACAACGGCATGTCTGTGCCAAGCGTGTGGCGTACCAATCGAACCCAAGCTGCAGCGAAGGTAGATGCCCTATCGTCTGGTGGGATGGATGATTTCGAAATCCCGGCCTTTCTTCGCAAACAAGCAGACTGATCGCAACACTCTAGCCCAATTTTTTAAGCCCTTGGATAACCCCCAAGGGCTTTTTCTTGGCACACCGTAGAATAGTATTGTGTTGCAACAAAGAACCCTAAAATCACCGACCAAAGCCGTAGGCGTGGGCGTTCACAGCGGCCAAAGGGTTGAGTTAACTTTGCGGCCAGCTGAGCCTGATACGGGTATTGTCTTTCGCCGTGTAGATTTGCCTGTGCCTGTCGATATTCCGATTTCTGCGTTGTCTGTACACGACACTCGCATGGCAACCACGGTGATGGCCAACGGGGCAAAGGTGCAAACTATTGAGCACTTCATGTCCGCCTGCTCTGGCCTAGGGATTGATAACTTATACGTCGACATTACAGCCGAAGAAGTTCCAATCTTGGATGGATCTGCTGCTTCTTATGTTTTTTTGTTGCAAAGCGCAGGCATTGCAATGCAAAACTCCCATAAACGATTCATTAGGGTGCTTAAACCTGTTGAGGTGAGTCAGGGCGAGGGTGCAAATAGTAAGTGGGCGCGTTTACTGCCATACGAAGGATTCAAGTTAAGCTTTGAAATCGAATTTGATCACCCTGCAGTGGACTCTACAGGGCAATATGTGACGTTTGATTTGGGCACCGGTAACTACAGTAGAGACATAGCGCGAGCGCGTACATTTGGATTTACGCGTGATGTAGAGGCCTTGCGAGCCAATGGGTTGGCACTAGGCGGTGGTTTGGACAATGCGATCGTCATGGACGACTATAGAGTTCTCAATAGTGGTGGTTTGCGTTACGATGATGAGTTCGTAAAACATAAAATACTAGACGCTATGGGTGATTTATATTGCTTAGGCAAGCCCTTGTTGGCAGCCTATAGCGCTTTCCGTTCTGGTCACGCACTTAATAACCTGCTTTTAAGAGAGCTATTGTCGCGTCCAGATGCCTTCGAGCTGGCGACTTTCGATGATGAGCAGCTGGCACCGGTAGGCTTTGCGCAATTAGCGCGTGCTTGGTAGTACATTGATTATGGAAAAAACTACTGTAGCTGGTCAAAATGCTATTAATTCACAAGCCCGGTTAATTTTGCAAGATTCCCGCGGCTGGGGGGAGGCTCAGGTCCCGGTTCTGCGATTGAGTAAAGAGATAAATATAAGCAGCGACCCGCAGTTGAGTAGTGCTCAGGCCAAACAAGTTTGGGAAAGCTTACAGCTCAAGCCAGAAGATTCTGTATTGCAAGCAGATCGCCTCAAGCTGGCTGAGGCGAGCGCTGAGTCGGGTGCCAATAAAAATCAAAAATTGCAAAAAGAAAATGCCCGGCTTAAAGAGCAAATATTAGATCAAGAGGCAACTAAATGGCAGCATCCTGCAGTTTATGCCGCTGGAGTGACGTTGCTCGGGCTTGGATTTTTATGGTTGAATGAACGTAAGAAAAGAATCGCAGCGCAAGAAGACTTATTGGAAATGCCTAATAATTTCTCAAGCGTGCTGGATATGCCAGAGGGGCCTTCGGTAAATTACTCCGAATCTATAGCTAAATCTTGGGCAAATTCCATGCCCTCTCTGCCTCCATTGGAGCCTACGGTGACTGCCGAGGCTAAGCAGCCATTAATATTACCCGAGCCAATCTATGATCCTATTGCTGAGTCTATATCGCACGAAGACCTGTTGCCTTACCAGCCTGCACGACTGCCTGAACCATTGCCAGCATTAGCCCCAGCGCAAGCTCAACAAACAGTAGTACCTTGGTGGAAACTGTTAAAACGCAAAGCACCTGCTTCCAGTGCGCTCGCGATCAGTAGTCATGATGGAGCGAGTTCCTATTTAAGCACTCAAACTCCGGCGCACAACACGGAAATTCAGCTCTACTATGATGACCGTGAACTGCATGATATGCAGGCCCCCGAAGTAGATGTTGTAGAAGTGAGCGGGCAAGGCGAAGGTTCCTATGATCCTGCGCTGGCCAATGTTGAGCTATTGACGCAGACCAGAATTAAACCAGCGTCTACTGACGATGCTATGGGGCATTTACTAGAAATTCGCATGGCAGTACAAGCACTTTGTGCTTTAGAGCAGGCGCAGGCAGCTCAAGAACTCTTGGCCAAACACATTACTGCAGTGCCCAATACCTGTGCATGGGCCTATATGGAGTATTTGGATCTGAGTGCACAGCTAGATCAGCGCGATGCGTTCGAAGCGATGCGAAAGCGCTATCGCTTGCAATTTAATCGATTGGCACCGTACTGGATGGAGCCTAATGCTTCCGTGCAAACATTGGACACCTACGAGCGTCCAATGGTGGAGCTTAGCGCCGCTTGGGGTTCGCATGACCTAGCCCACACATTGATCTCAACTTGGTTATTGGGCACACTGCATTCGCGACGCTTATTTCAACTACCTGCATATCACGATCTGTTGGATTTATATGAAATGCTGGAGTTCTATGACGCTGAGCCCACGGCACCAGACTGGGTTTCAACCGTCAGTCTATTAGATTTAGACTACGAATTTGCAGTGGAGGTCAAATTAGAAGCGGTATCGGACAGAGATGCAGTACGAGTTATTCCTGCTGTGAAAACGGGCGGTTTTGCTGTGGACTTTAATGTCACCACGAATCCTACGCAACCCAGTGCGTTACCTGGTAAGTCTGACACAGCTAGCCTGCCAACTCTAAAGAACTTGGTTTAGAGCGCTTTATTCCCATGTACGTACTATATGAAGAGGGCGGTAAATTTCTGGCCGGTCGTGTCTTATCTCAAACAGACGCATCCTTGCAAGTGGAGCTGGATTCTGGAAAGCGGGTGAAGCTTAAATTGGCGTTGGCACTCTTGTCGTTTGAGAAACCTTTGCCTGCAGAACTCTTGACTCAAGCCGCAACGACGGCATTATCGATGGATGTCAATTTGGCGTGGGAATTTGCATCGCAAGAAGAATTCAGTTTTTCAGATTTCGCATCTGAATATTTCAGTACACAACCTAGTACCGTGGAGCAAGCAGGCGCGTTAATGTGTCTTTTTAACGCTCCCCATTACTTTCGCCGAGCAGGAAAAGGACGCTTTAAAAAAGCACATGCTGACATTGTTCAGCAGGCGCTTGCTGCGATAGAAAAGAAAAAAGCGATTGCTGAGCAAATTAGCGCTTGGTCTGAGCAGTTGACAAGCGGAACTACGCCGCAGGCTGTACAAGAGCAGCTCTACAAAATTTTGTTCAAGCCTGACAAAAATGCGCCGGAGTATAAAGCCGTCGTTGAAGCAGCGCGTAGCAGTCAAAAAGCGCCGCTAGAGCTGCTCAAACAAGCCGGTGCAATTAGCTCAGCTTATCAGTTTCATTGGCAACGATTTTTATTTGATCAGTTTCCCAAAGGCATAGGCTTTCCCGCGCTAGAAGCAGCTGCGATCAAAGATATTTTGCCGCGAGCGAATGTGCAAGCATTCTCAATTGATGACACTCAGACCACCGAGATAGATGATGCTTTGAGTGTGATGGGCTTGGGCACGGGCGAAGTGACTTTGGGAATTCATATTGCAGCGCCTGCTTTGGCTATTCACCCGCATAGTGCGGTGGATAAAGTGGCGCGTGATCGACTGTCTACGGTGTACATGCCCGGGCAAAAAATCACCATGCTCCCTGATGTTGTGGTGCAAAATTACACCCTAGCAGAAGGACGCGACTGCCCTGCTGTGTCGCTGTACGTGACTTTTGATGAGCTCACGCTGGCTGTCAAAAAAAGCGTCACTTTGCTAGAG
>JANPDG010000055.1:0-9534 GCA_031431335.1 Polaromonas sp.
TAGACGACCGCGTATGGAACAGCGGCAAATTCCGCCGCTGCAACCCCGAACACCACATGGGCAAACCGTTTGTCTACGTAGGCATGACCGGCCTAGACCCCGACACCCGCTTCGATAAACACAAAGCCGGTATTCAAGCCAACAAGTTCGTCACCGACTTCGGCGTGCGCCTGCTGCCCGCGCTGTATGAAAAGTACAACCCGATGCCTTATCAGGCGGCTAAAAAGATGGAGATAGAGCTGGCGATTGCCTTGCAGGCCAAAGGGCTTGGGGTGTGGCAGGGCTGATATCAAGCGCACTATCCAGCGCCTCTGCGTATGCGCCCTGCACGCGATTGCTCGCGCGCAATCTCAATAAATTCTGCAACAACCACCCTTGTACGCGTGCTGCGTCGCCATACTAAGCCAACGTCAATAGCCTCTACAGCGTCGCGCAAACTACGCACTTCTATATATTCTGCGTCGAGCGTCCACGGACGGTATAAAAAATCTGGCAACACTGCAATACCAGCGCCCACACCCACAAGTGAGCGCACCGCTTCCAACGAGGTAGTGCGCATAGCTACATCAGGCACATGCCCATATCTATTCCATACTTTACTCAGTACGGTGTCAATTCGATCAGCTTCCAGCACGATATGTGTATGCGCTGCGCAATCTGCCAAGGTCAACTCTTGTTGTTTAGCCAGAGGATGGTTTGCAGGGAGCCAGACACGATTTTTCGAGCTTGTCAGTACTTCAACTTGCAAAGCCCTAGGATCGCCCAGTGCGCTAGAAATCATAATGGCCAAATCTAGTTCACCGTTGACTAACAAATGCTCTAAAAATTGTGGTTGATCCTCAGTGACGGTCATTTTGACTGAGGGATGCGATTTTTGAAATCGCGCAAAAAGATCTGCAAGATAATAACCTGCTACCAAACTGGTTACGCCAATGGATAAATTCCCACTGAGCTCTTCAGCCTGCCCTCTGTCTATCAAAGCAGCCTCTGCCACTGCAGAAATCACTTTGCGCGCGCTGGCCTGAAAGCGATGACCGTCTTGGGTCAACTCCATGCCTTTAGATGATCGGTCAAACAATTTCTGCCCCAGCGTATCTTCCAGCTCAAGGATAGATTTCGTGACAGCAGATTGCGCGATGTTCACCATGCGTGATGCAGAAGCCACTGAGGCGGTCTCGGATACCGCTAAAAAATACCTGAACTGCTTGAGTGTGATGTGCCGCTGCATGAATGGCGTTAAATTTCTATGGTTAACCCTAAGTATCTATTTTTTAGATGGATACGCCTATCAATAATGATCTTTGCGGGGTGGCTTGTCAAGGCTATATTGATCTTGTTCTCGCCCTAGTAGCCATTTGATTGAGGCTGTGGACGCGATTCGATTCCATCTGATTCAACGACAGGAGCAATGCATGAAACTCACTTCCATCGCCGTTATCGCATTCGGCGCTAGCGCAATCGCCAGCACGGGCCTAGCCCAAGAGCTTAAAAAGAGCTTGGGCAAAGCAGAAGGTCAGGTTGATATTGTGGCGTGGCCCGGATATATCGAACGGGGCAGCACAGATAAAAAGTTCGACTGGGTCACTGATTTTGAGAAAAAAAGCGGATGTAAAGTGAATGTTAAAACCGCAGGTACTTCAGATGAAATGGTCGCCCTGATGAACGAGGGCGGTTTTGATCTGGTGACCGCATCAGGTGACGCAAGCACCCGACTTATTCGCGGCAAGAAAGTCCAACCTATCAATGTCGCACTGATACCCAGCTACAAAAACGTAGACACTAGGCTGCAAAAAGCGCCTTGGCACTTTGAAAACAATATGCACTATGGTGTGCCGTACCAATGGGGCTGGAATGTACTGATGTACAACACCAAGGTGTTTGGAGATAAAAAACCTACATCGTGGGCCACAGTGTTTGAAGAGCAAATGTTGCCTGATGGAAAGTCCAATAAAGGCCGTGTTCAAGCTTTTGATGGCCCCATCTATATTGCCGATGCAGCTTTGTATTTGATGAAAAAGAACCCTGCTTTGGGCATCAAAGATCCTTATGAGCTTAATGAAGCGCAGTACAAAGCAGCCTTAGACGTATTGCGCGTTCAGCGCAAGTTGGTGGGTAAATATTGGCACGATGCTTTTGTGCAAATTGACGATTTCACTAACGAAGGCGTTGTAGCGTCTAGCAGCTGGCAATTTCAAGCGAATATCTTGGGCTCTAAAAAGGCTCCTATTGCCACTGTGGTTCCAGTGGAGGGCGCTACAGGATGGGCCGACTCAACTATGATGCATATTGAAGCGAAAAACCCCAACTGCGCTTATATGTGGATGGAGCATTCTTTAAATCCCAAGCTACAGGGCGATTTGTCTGCATGGTTTGGCTCAGTGCCTTCAGTGCCTGCGGCATGCAAGGGTAACGCGCTGCTGGGCGATGCTGGGTGTGACCGCCAAGGCTTTGGTTCTTTTGACCGCATCTCATTCTGGCGTACACCGACTACACAGTGCAAAACACAAGATAACAAATGTGTGCCCTACCATAAGTGGGTGTCTGACTACATCGCTGTTTTAGGTGGGCGCTAAGCTACGATGGTTTTTAGCAAGTATTAAGGCGTGGTTTCGCTTGGCGGAACCACGCAGCATCAAGCCAAGCTCAAAGGATTTGAATGTCTGTAGCTGTTGCACTGGAAGACGTATCGTGTGTTTTTGCATCTTCAGGGGGCGAGGTTCGTGCTGTTGACAACATCAGTATAGATATTCACGAAGGTGAGTTTTTTACTCTTTTAGGCCCGTCAGGCTCTGGAAAAACCACCTGCCTTCGCATGATCGGCGGATTTACGCTGCCCACTGCGGGGCGCATACGTATCGATGGTCAAGATGTGAGCCAGCTGCCTCCCTATGCGAGGTCTGTCAACACAGTCTTTCAAGACTATGCACTCTTTCCTCATATGACCATTGAAGATAATGTGGGCTATGGTTTGATGGTGCGCGGAGTGGACAAAAGAAAGCGCCAATCTAAAGCGCAAGAGCTTCTTGAGCTGGTGCAACTACCCAATGTGGGACAACGTAAGCCAGGCCAACTATCGGGCGGGCAGAGGCAGCGTGTAGCGCTAGCGCGTGCACTGATCAATGAACCCAAGGTGCTCTTGCTAGACGAACCTTTGGGTGCATTGGACTTAAAACTGCGCGAGCAAATGCAAATCGAGTTGAAAAATCTTCAACGCAAATTGGGAATCACATTTATTTTTGTCACTCACGATCAGCACGAAGCACTTTCGATGAGTGATCGTATTGGCATATTTAACCAAGGAAAAATTGAGCAAATTGCTACGCCCTCAGATTTGTATAAGCGGCCCAAGACACGCTTTGTTGCCGAGTTTGTAGGCGCAGCCAACGTATTGCACGGCAAGGAAGCACAGGCTATAGGTTATCAAGGCAGCGTGATGCTAAGGCCCGAAATGATTTATGTAGGCGCCAGTAGCGACTGCACAGTGCAAGGCACTGTGCGAGACAAACAGTATTTTGGATCGTTTTGGCGTTTACAGGTGTTCTTACAAGGCTCGTTAGTTGAACTGACTGTCGATATTCCAGCGTCTTCAATCCAAGAGGTGCCCAAAGTCGGTCAAGCCATCCCGTTGTATTGGCAGGCCAGCGCGGTGCACACCATAGTTGATATGGAAACAGTGTAAGAACACTAGTAGCAATATGGTCGCAGAATCAGTTCATAAACCTCGCAGCCTGACAAATACATTGTCAGATGTGCTTTATCGTCGCAAGGGTGTGATGATGGCTATGCTGTTGGGCCCGCCGCTGTTATGGTTTGGAGTTATTTATCTAGGCTCTTTGCTCAGCTTGCTAACCAACAGTTTTTATCGGTTGGATGACTTTACAGGCCAAGTTGTCAAAGAGGTCGGATTGGGCAATTTCGTTGCCTTGTTCGAACCTGCTAACTTGGATGTCGCGTGGCGTACTGTCAGTATGGCGCTGGCAGTGACTGTGGCGTCAGCTATGTTGGCCTTGCCTATCGCCTATTACATGGCGCGGTATGCGCGTGGCCCGCGCAAGGCACTACTGTATGTTGCAGTGATGCTGCCTTTATGGTCGAGCTATTTGGTGCGACTGTATGCATGGAAGTTACTTCTGGCCAAAGAAGGGGCTATTTCTTGGGCCATGCAAAAGCTGCACCTTCAGTGGCTGCTGGACGCATTGTTAGCCTCGCCTTGGGTTGGCGGTAACTCATTGAGTTTTTCACCCATGGGCACGTTTATTGTCTTTGTGTATATGTGGCTGCCCTTTATGATTTTGCCAATACAAGCCGCGATTGAACGTATACCAGGCTCGTATATTGAGGCTTCAGCTGATTTAGGCGCTTCACCAAGCCGCACTTTTAAGTCTGTGGTGCTGCCTCTGGCGATGCCAGGTATTGCAGCAGGCTCTATTTTTACCTTTTCGCTCACGTTAGGCGACTACATCATTCCCCAAGTCATTGGTAATTCCACTTTGTACATCGGGCAAGTGGTCTACCGACAGCAAGGCGTAGCTGGCAACTTGCCTTTTGCTGCTGCGTTTTCGCTAGTGCCTATTGTGGTGATCGCGGTATATCTGTGGTTTGCCAAGCGCAAAGGAGCGTTTGATGTTATTTGAAGCTTTGACCAAAGGCAACATTGGTAGGCTAGGTGCTTCGTTGCCGCTAAAGCTGGCTACATGGGGCGTCGTGCTTTTTTTACATATTCCCTTGGCTTTGATCGTGCTTTATGCCTTCAGCTCAGAAGACAAGAGCTATATATTTCCACCGCCTGGCTTGACCACTCAGTGGTTTGCTGTTGCGCTAGAGCGTGAAGATGTATGGGATGCCATGAAAATGTCAGCCCGAGTAGCGGTGTATGCCACAGGTATTGCATTGGTACTGGGCACGCTGGCAGCGGGCGCTTTGGCGCGAACCCAGTTTTTTGGCCGTGAAGCGGTTAATTTATTGCTGATTTTACCTATCGCTCTGCCAGGTGTCGTCACAGGTATTGCGCTTCGCTCTGCTTACCACACGCTAGAAATTCCATTTAGCTTTTGGACTATTGTGATTGGCCATGCAACCTTTTGTGTGGTGGTGGTCTACAACAATGCGGTTGCCAGACTCAGACGCATCAGCCCTTCATTGCTGGAGGCTTCAATGGATTTAGGTGCCAACACTTTTCAAACGTTTCGGTATGTGGTGCTGCCTCAGTTGGGCTCCGCCTTACTCGCTGGCGGGTTGTTGGCATTTGCTCTAAGCTTTGATGAGGTCATAGTCACCACCTTCACTGCAGGTCAGCAAACCACCCTGCCTATTTGGATGCTTCAAGAGCTCATCAGACCTAGGCAACGGCCTGTCACCAATGTGGTGGCAGTGTTCATTATTGCCCTTACCTTTATCCCCATTCTCACTGCATATTGGCTAACCCGCAGCGATGAAAACAGCCAAAACCGCTAATCGTAAGAATTACCACTAAGGAGTACTACCGTGGGCCATACCGACATTTTTCAAAGCTTTCCAACAGAACTACTCATTGACAACCAGTTTATCAAAGGCGAAGGCATAGCCGAGCCTGTGCTCAATCCTTCTACAGGTGAAGTTCTTTGCAATGTGCATGAAGCATCAAATGAGCAGGTGCAGCGCGCAGTGTCTGCTGCACACCGTGCGTTTGAGTCATGGTCACAAACCACACCTATGGAGCGATCACGCTTGCTGTTAAAAATAGCCGACACTATTGAAGCACAGGCCGAGGACTTTGCGCGTCTAGAGTCGCTTAACTGCGGCAAGCCTTATGCACGCGCACTGGCAGATGAGATCCCGGCGATTGCCGACTGCTTTCGCTATTTTGCTGGTGCAGCGCGTTGCATGACCGGCTCAGTAGCAGGCGAATATTTGGCGGGCCACACCAGCATGATTCGCCGCGACCCGATTGGAGTTGTCGCATCTATCGCACCGTGGAACTATCCATTACTTATGGCGGCATGGAAAACTGCACCTGCCATTGCAGCTGGCAACACGGTGGTACTGAAACCATCAGAGCAAACGCCTTTGACTGCGCTCTTATTTGCCAAAGTAATAGCATCTATTTTGCCCAAAGGTGTGATCAATGTAGTTTGCGGCCGTGGCCCAACGGTAGGCCAGCCCTTGGTCGAGCACCCGCAAGTGCGCATGGTGTCGGTGACGGGCGATGTAGCCACAGGCCGCAAAATTTTGCAGGCAGCTTCGGGCACACTGAAGCGCACACACCTTGAGCTGGGCGGCAAAGCACCTGTGATTGTCTTGGACGATGCTGATATTGCAGAGGTGGTTGCAGGGGTACGTACTTTTGGCTACTACAACGCAGGACAAGACTGCACAGCAGCTTGCCGTATCTATGCGGGTGCAGGCGTGTACGAGAAGCTGGTAAGCGATTTGACATCAGCTGTCTCCAGTATCAAAATGGGGATGCAAGATGAAGCTGATGTAGAGATCGGCCCACTAATCTCTGACCGTCAACGCAACCGTGTGGCCAGCTTTGTAGAGCGCGCGCAGATGGCGGGGCATATGGAGGTGACCACCGGTGGCAAACTGCGCGCAGGACCAGGCTACTTTTATGAGCCTACGGTGATTGCGGGTGCCAGACATGATGATGAGATCGTACAGCGTGAAGTTTTTGGCCCTGTGGTGAGCGTGACACGCTTTGCCGATGTGGAGCAAGCTATCGGTTGGGCGAACGACTCTGAGTACGGCCTAGCCTCCAGTGTGTGGACCAAGGATGTAGGCCACGCCATGCGTTTGGCCAAACAATTACAATATGGCTGCACTTGGATCAATACCCACTTCATGCTGGTGAACGAAATGCCGCATGGAGGACTAAAGTCTAGCGGCTACGGCAAAGACATGTCGATGTATGCGCTAGAAGACTACACCGTAGCACGCCATGTCATGGCCAAATTTTAGAGGTCGCTATGCAACACTCAGCCAACGAACAGTTAATGGCCCGCAAGGCCGCAGCCACACCGCGCGGTGTTGGTGTGATGGGCACTTTTTTTGCAGACAGAGCGCTCAACAGCGAGCTGTGGGATGTGCAAGGCCGGCGGTATATTGATTTTGCAGGCGGCATAGCGGTGATGAACACAGGGCATCGCCACCCTAAAGTGGTCGCTGCCGTTCAGGCACAGCTAGAGCGATTTACCCACACTTGTTATCAAGTGGTTCCGTACGAAAGTTATATTGGATTGGCAGAAAAACTCAATGCACTCACGCCCGGTGCGCATGCCAAGAAGACCGCGCTATTTTCTACAGGTGCCGAAGCGGTAGAAAATGCCATCAAAATCGCACGTGCTGCAACCAAACGCAGCGGCGTGATTGCTTTCTCGGGGGCTTTCCATGGGCGCAGCATGTTTGCTGTTGCCATGACGGGCAAGGTGCAGCCCTACAAAGCAGGTTTTGGCCCCTTCCCGCCAGAGATCTACCACGCACCTTTTCCATGCCATTGCGCTAATTTAGATGAGGTGAAAAAGGCCATACACCACATCTTTAAATCAGATATTGAGGCCACCCGCGTGGCGGCTATTATTTTTGAACCCGTGCAAGGCGAGGGTGGCTTTAACGTGATTCAGCGTGAGGCCGTCAAGTGGCTGCGCCAATTGTGCGACGAACACGGCATTTTGTTGATTGCAGATGAGGTGCAAACAGGCTTTGGGCGCACTGGCCGTATGTTTGCCATGGACCACTTTGCGCAAGACGGTGTGTATGCTGACTTGACTACCATCGCCAAATCGTTGGCTGCTGGCATGACGCTGTCTGCTGTGACGGGTCGTGCTGAGATCATGGATGCACCAGCGCCTGGTGGCTTAGGCGGTACCTATGCAGGCAACCCATTAGCGGTGGCTGCAGCGCATGCAGTCATCGAGATTATGGAAAGCGAAAAACTGCCTGAGCGGGGCGCGGCCCTTGGCGATAAGCTGCAACAACAGCTCAACACATTGCGTACGCGCGTACCGCAATTGTTCGATGTGCGCGGTTTGGGTGCGATGGTAGCCTGCGAGTTTCGCAAGGCTGACGGTAGTCCTGATGCGGACTTTACCAAGCGCGTTCAGGCGGCTGCACTAGCCGACGGCTTGATATTGCTCACCTGCGGTGTAGATGGCAACGTGATTCGTTTTTTGTTCCCGTTGACTATCGAGCCACCTATCTTTGACGAAGCCTGTGCAATTTTAGAGAAAGCCATGCTGAGCTAGAAAGCTTAGCTGAGCTAAGTATACGTCACCCAATCCGGCAGCTCTTCTAAATGCGGCAACGTGTTGTAGGTCACCAGCATATGCCGCTTAGGTGTAAAGGCAAACTCAGTGATGCTGCTGTTGCGAATGCGCAGGTTCAGCTCGGTCGTGGTCTCGGGCGCTGTGCCTAACACGTGACCTACGGCGGTGCTAATCGGCCCGCCGCTGCTGACTATGAGGATTTTGCTATGTTCGCTGGCTGCAAACTGCTCACGCACATGGTCTAGGGCACTCGTGACACCATGTACAAACTCTGGGTAGGTAGGCATGCCTTTAGGTTGTGCACTGCCATTCATCCATGCCGCTAAGCCTTGTTTGAGTAAACGGAAGTGATGGCGGTAGTTTTCGGGTGTGCGCTCAGTGCTTAACGGTGCACTATGGATGGTTTGGATGACTGCGTGACTGTCGTATTCGTTCAGGCCGGGCCACACCAGCGCTTCGGTGTCTAAAATCGCGCCTTGGCAAATGCCTGCATACGTTTGTGCATGGCGGCGCAGGCTGCCCATCAGCACGCCGTCAAATTGCATGCTTTTGGACTTGAAATATTCACCCAAGCGCACTGCTTGCTGGTGGCCCAGTGAGCTTAAGTTGTCATAGTCGGCAGCGCCAAAGCTGGCCTGGCCGTGTCGCACGAGGTAGAGAGTTCCCATGGTGTAATTGTGCATCGCATTGCGCAGCACACTTGTCACCCGCGTGGCAAGCAGGGTATGGGTATAGACAGGGTTGCGCCATATATACAATCACACTTTTGGAGGTTTTTAAGGCACTTTTCCGACGTGGATATTCAATAGTTAGCTATTAATTTAATAGTAAAATCTACAATCGATGTCCGTTTAGAATACGTCATGAATTCGCACACTCGCTACAGCACTGAGCAATTGCAATCGATATTGCGCACTATCGCCACCGAGGCTGCTGCGCTCTACGGACAAGGCAAGGTGGCATCTTACATTCCCGCTTTGGCCCAAGTGGCACCGCAGCAGTTTGGTATGGCGGTGGCCTTGGTGGACGGCAGCTGCGCGTCCGCAGGCAGTGCCCAAACTGCTTTTTCTATCCAAAGTATTTCTAAGCTGTTTACCTTTGTCTTGGCGCTCAAACTGGTCGGCGATACGCTGTGGCAGCGTGTGGGGCGCGAGCCGTCTGGTGCAGCGTTTAATTCGATGGTGCAGCTAGAGACCGAAAAGGGCATTCCACGCAATCCGTTTATCAATGCAGGCGCGTTGGTCATTACCGACATATTGACCACGCGCTATGCGCACCTGGACATTGCGCTCTT
>JANPDG010000056.1:0-4921 GCA_031431335.1 Polaromonas sp.
CTGCAAGGCACTGAAGATATTTTTTAAAACTGTAAGCACTAAAGGAGCTTGCGATGCGTTTAACAACAAAAGGTCGTTTTGCGGTCACCGCGATGATTGACTTGGCACTGCGCCAAAACTCAGGCCCCGTCACATTGGCGGCCATCAGCCAGCGTCAGCAAATCTCGCTGTCGTATCTGGAGCAACTGTTCGGCAAGCTGCGCCGCCACGAGTTGGTTGAGTCCACCCGTGGCCCCGGCGGCGGCTACACACTGGGCCGCAAGGCAGCCGACATCACCATTGCAGACATTATTGTGTCGGTGGATGAGCCGCTGGATGCTACCCAGTGCGGCGGCAAAGAAAACTGCCACACCAATGGCGAAGCCAGCCGCTGCATGACGCACGACTTGTGGAGCGCGCTCAATACCAAGATGGTGGAGTTTTTGGACTCGGTTAATCTGCAAAACATGGTCGATGAGCAACTGGCCAAGGGCCTGGAGATAGAGATCAAGCCGATGATCAAAAAGGCTATTTCACCCATGCCTGTGTCCAAGCCCATTCGTATCAACGCGCCGAACTCAGTGTTTGCCTTGGGCAATGTGTTTGTTAAATCGTGATTTAGGTAAAAAATAAAGCACTTTTCCGACGTGGAATATAGATAGTTTGCTATTTAATTAATAGCAAATGGCTTGCCTAATTGGCTTGTCTGGTAGCCCCATGTTTTAGTTTTTTCAAAGCAATTTACGCAAAGTAGCATAGCCATGACCGCCACCCCTCATTTCCCCATTTACATGGACTACAGCGCCACCAACCCGTGCGACCCACGGGTGGTAGACGCGATGATTCCGTGGTTGCGCGAGCATTTTGGCAACCCCGCGTCACGCAGCCATGCATGGGGCTGGGAGGCCGAGGCGGCGGTCGAAAAAGCGCGCGAGCAGATCGCAGCGCTCATTGGCGCTGACCCGCGCGAGATCGTGTGGACCAGCGGTGCCACTGAGAGCAACAACTTGGCCATCAAAGGCGCAGCCGGTTTTTACAAAACCAAAGGCAAACACCTGATTACGGTCAAGACGGAGCACAAAGCTGTGCTCGACACCATGCGCGAGCTAGAGCGCCAAGGCTTTGAGGTGACTTACCTTGACGTGCAAGAAGACGGCCTGCTGAACCTGGATGTGTTCAAAGCCGCAATTCGCCCTGATACGATTTTGGCCAGTGTGATGTATGTGAATAACGAGATTGGCGTGATTCAAGATATGGTTGGCTTGGGCACTATTTGCCGCGAAAAAGGCGTGATCTTCCATGTGGACGCTGCGCAGGCTACGGGCCGTGTGGAGTTTGACATCTCTAAAATGCCTATCGACTTGATGAGCTTGACCAGCCACAAAACCTATGGCCCCAAAGGCATTGGCGCGCTGTATGTGCGCCGCAAGCCGCGCATTCGCCTGGAGGCGCAAATGCACGGTGGTGGCCATGAGCGCGGTATGCGCTCGGGCACGCTGCCTACGCACCAGTGCGTAGGCATGGGCGAGGCTTACCGCATCGCCAAAGAAGAAATGGTGCAAGAGAACAAAAAGATCAGCGCTTTGCAACAACGCTTGATGAATGGCCTAAAAGGCATTGAACAAGTGTTTATCAACGGCCACGAAACCAAAAGAGTACCGCACAATATCAACATGAGCTTTAACTATGTAGAGGGCGAAAGCCTGATCATGGGTATTAAAGGTTTGGCCGTGTCTTCTGGCTCGGCCTGCACATCGGCATCTTTAGAGCCGAGTTATGTACTGCGCGCCCTGGGTCGCAGCGACGAGCTAGCCCACAGCAGCCTGCGCATGACCATTGGCCGCTGGACGACTGAGGCAGAGATTGATTTTGCGATTCAAACCATCAAGGAAAACGTCGCCAAACTTAGGGGCATGAGCCCGCTGTGGGACATGTACCAAGAAGGCATTGATATTTCGTCCATTCAGTGGACGGCACACTAGGAGAATTGACATGGCATATTCAGACAAAGTAGTAGACCACTACGAAAACCCCCGCAACGTCGGCAGCTTTGAAAAAGGCGACGACACCGTAGGCACCGGCATGGTTGGCGCGCCTGCATGTGGCGACGTGATGAAGTTGCAGATCAAGGTCAACCCCGTCACGGGCGTGATTGAAGATGCACGCTTTAAAACCTATGGCTGCGGCTCGGCGATTGCCTCGTCGTCGCTGGTGACCGAGTGGGTCAAAGGCAAAACTCTGGACGAAGCCGCAGCGCTCAAGAACAGCACGATTGCCGAAGAACTGGCCTTGCCGCCGGTGAAAATTCACTGCTCTATTTTGGCTGAAGACGCCATCAAAGCTGCAGTCAACGACTACAAAGCCAAGCACAATACGGCTGTAGCTGCCTGATTAGCATAGCGAATACACCATGGCCGTCACCCTATCCCCCGCCGCCGCCAAGCACGTCACCAAATACCTTACCAAACGCGGTAAGGGCATCGGTGTGCGCTTGGGCGTTAAAACTACCGGCTGCTCTGGTCTGGCTTACAAGCTGGAATATGTGGACGAAGTGCCGCCCGAAGACGTGCTGTTTGAAACACAAGGCATCAAGCTGATGGTTGACCCGAAAAGCCTGGCTTACTTAGACGGCACGGAGCTGGACTTTGTGCGCGAGGGCTTGAACGAAGGCTTTAAGTTCAACAACCCGAATGAGCGCGATAAGTGCGGCTGCGGCGAGTCGTTTCGTGTGTAAAGCTGCCAGCAGTGAACCTCCAGTCCAACGACTTCGAACTGTTTAACCTGCCGCTTACCTTCGCGCAGGACCGCGCGGCTGTGGATGCACGATGGAAAGACCTGCAGCGAGAGGCGCACCCCGATAAGTTTGCGGCGCAAGGGGCAGCCGCCCAGCGCATTGCCATGCAGTGGAGCGTGCGCATCAACGAGGCTTATCAGCGCCTCAAAGACCCCGCCTGCCGCGCCGCTTATCTGTGCGAGCTGCACAGCGCATCTATCAATGCCAATACCAACACCGCCATGCCGACTGCGTTTTTAATGCAGCAAATGGAGCTGCGCGAGGCGCTGGACGACGCGACCAGCCAAGCCGATATCGACCCCATTCACACCCAAGCCCAGCAGATCATGCGCAGCCAACTCACCGACATTGCGCGCTTGATCGACACTGACCGTAACTTTATAGCAGCGGCCCAAGCCGTCAGAGCGCTGATGTTCATTGAGCGATTTACGCAAGA
This sequence comes from Polaromonas sp., assembly GCA_031431335.1. GTDB lineage: Bacteria > Pseudomonadota > Gammaproteobacteria > Burkholderiales > Burkholderiaceae_C > JAAFIP01. The sequence goes on from JANPDG010000056.1 coordinate 3,210, forward strand.
TATCGAATCACGCATGGATGCGCTGGCGCTTTAACAAAATTTAGACCACGACCATGGCTCTCCTGCAAATTTCCGAACCCGGCCAAAGCCCAGATCCGCACACGCGCCGCATTGCTGTGGGCATCGACCTGGGCACCACCCACTCGCTGGTAGCCGCTGTGAAAAGCGGCGTCGCCGAGTGCCTGCCGGATGATGAGGGCAGGGTGCTGTTGCCGTCCGTAGTGCGCTATTTGCCGGACAACGGTCGCCAGATCGGCGCGCTGGCCCACGCCGCGCAAAGCACTGACCCCGAGAACACGATTGCCAGTGTCAAGCGCCTGATGGGGCGCGGCATGAACGACATTGCCAATGCTGACAAACTCCCCTACAAACTCATCGCAGAGCAGGGCACAGGTGGCGGTATGGTCAAAATTGCAACGGCCTATGGCGAAAAATCCCCCGTGGAGGTGAGTGCCGAGATATTGGCCACATTGCGTTTTCGCGCCGAAGACAGCTTAGCCGACGACATTTATGGCGCAGTTATTACCGTGCCCGCCTACTTTGACGACGCCCAGCGCCAAGCCACCAAAGATGCCGCGCAGTTGGCCGGCATCAATGTGCTGCGCTTGATCAACGAGCCGACAGCCGCAGCGATTGCCTATGGCTTAGAGAACGGTGTTGAAGGTGTGTATGCGGTCTACGACCTGGGCGGCGGTACGTTTGATATTTCGATTCTGCGTTTGTCCCAAGGCGTGTTTGAGGTTATCTCTACCGGTGGCGACAGCGCGCTGGGTGGCGACGACTATGACCGCGTTTTGGCCGATCTGATCCTCGCTCAAACCGGTGCTATTGTCAGCAGTGCCAACGACAAAGCCGCCATCAAAATGCTGGCCCGCAAGGTGAAAGAGCAGCTATCTACTATTAATTTAGTAGCAAACTATCTAATATCCACGTCGGAAAAGATCGAATTTTCTATTGATAAATCGTCTTTTGAACACGCCACCGCCCACCTGACTGCCAAAACCATTGCTGCCGTGCGCAAAGCGCTGCGCGACGCCAAGCTCGACAAGTCTGAGGTGCAAGGCGTGGTGATGGTCGGCGGGTCTACGCGCATGCCGCAGGTGCAAAAAGCGGTCGAAGAGTTTTTTGGCAAGCCGCCGCTGAACAACCTCAACCCCGATGAAGTGGTGGCTCTGGGCGCGGCCATTCAGGCCAACCAACTGGCTGGCAACAACCCGCAAGGCGACTTGCTATTGCTCGATGTCATTCCACTGAGCTTAGGCATTGAAACGATGGGCGGTTTGGTCGAGCGCATTGTGCCGCGCAACCAAACTATTCCTACGGCGATGGCGCAAGACTTTACCACCTACAAAGACGGCCAAACGGCGCTGGCGCTGCATGTGCTGCAAGGCGAGCGCGACCTGGTAGTGGACTGCCGCAGCTTGGCGCGCTTTGAGCTGCGCGGCATTCCGCCTATGGTGGCTGGCGCAGCGCGTATTCGGGTGACTTTTACAGTGGACGCCGACGGCTTGCTGAACGTTGCGGCCAAAGAGCAGATCAGCGGTGTCGAGGCGCAAATTGATGTCAAGCCAAGCTATGGCCTGAGTGATGCGCAAATTGCCCACATGTTGCAAAGCAGCTTTAGCACCGCGCAAGTCGACATGCAGGCCAGAGCCTTGGCCGAGGCGCACTTGGACGCTGACCGCTTGGTGCTGGCTGTGCAAACTGCGCTA
>JANPDG010000057.1:0-2734 GCA_031431335.1 Polaromonas sp.
CACCCGCAGCGTTGCCCCCACGGCAGAGGGCGATGTGCTGTGTGAGCGCGCTGCGCCGCTGCTGGCCCAGTTTGTGCAAACCGAAGAAGCCCTGCGCGACCATGTGCGCGAAGTCACCGGCCCCATCCGCTTGGCCGCCACTTTTGGCTTTGGCCGCATCTGGCTCGGCCCCGCGCTGGCGCAGTTTCAAGTGCTGCACCCCGCCGTGCGCATTGACCTGCAGCTCACCGAGACGCTGCCCGACCTGGGCGCAGACGGCTTTGACGGCGCGGTGTGGCTGTGGCCCGCCAGCGCCAACCGCACGGCGCAGTGGTCAGAGCGCAAACTGGCCGCTAACCAGCGCGTGTTGGTGGCTGCGCCCAGCTATCTGGCGCAGCGCAAAGCCCCCCAAGCCTTGGCTGATTTGAGCGACCACGAGTGCCTGATCGTGCGCGAGAGCGACGACCCCAGCCACACCTGGAATCTGCAGCCGGTGCGCCGCAGCAAGGGCAGCAAGCCCAGTGCGGTGCACGTCAAAGGCAGCTTGTCGTGCAACTCTGGCGAGCTGGTGCGCGACTGGTGTATCCAAGGCAAAGGCATCATGCTGCGCAGCCTGTGGGACATCGCCCCGCAGATCGCCAGCGGCGTACTCATCCACGTGCTCCCCCAATACGCCATGCCCGGCGCAGACATTCAGTGGCTCGCCCCGTTCAGAGCCCAAACCCCTCGGCGCGTGCGGCTGCTGAGCGACTTCTTAAAGCAGTCGTTTCACACTGCGCCTTGGGCTGTGGGGTGAGTTACTATTTAATTTATAGCATACTATTGAATGCCTACGTCGGAAAAGTGCTCGTTTTTCTTCCAAAAATGGATACATTGAAATGGTATGACTCTGAACACAACGCGCACATAAATCCGTTCGCGTTGAGCTTGTCGAAACGTTCCTACTTCTCTGGGTTGGTTAGTTACCTTGGCTGGGTTGCGCAGAGTCCATATTGTCCAAGTCACTTCTGGAAGAAAAAATAGCACTTTTCCGACGTGTATATTCAATAGTTTGCTATTTAATACATAGCATTTGAATTAAATACAGTCACGATTTACTGCACTCAGCTACAGCTATTTCACTCACAACGCAACCAGCACACACCTTAATAGAAAGAAGCGCGCTCCACCTCAAAACAGCGACAGTGTGTATCTCTAAAAATTCCCCAACTAAGAAATAGCTAAATCACACCAAAGCCGTGTAAATTATTCACAATATGAACCAAATCCATAATTCACAACCTGCGGGGTTTAGCGCTACTTTTAATGGAGCAATCAATCCAAGCTTGGACAGCGATAAGCCCAGTTTATCTATGATGACTTGCCACACTAACCCGCAGGTTTTGCGGTGTGCATTACGTTAAACATTCATGAACCAGGGCGGAGCGATCATTGATGATATCGAGCGTTTGCTCGAACTGTTTGCGGGGCGTTGCGACGACCGGAATACATTTGACGAGCTGCTCGCAATGGTTCACAAGCCTGCGCGTTGGAAGCTAGCGCATGGCCTATTTCAAAGAATCCGCAAGAAGAGTCTTACCGCCGAAAAGGCCAGAAATGTCGTTGCCACGGCGCAATACATGTTCGAGGAGGTGTGCGCAAAAACCCTCTATAACCTCAGTGGTGAATCTGCGCCTTTCGATGCAGACTCTCCTTACTGGGTTGTTCCAAACGCCATTGCGTTCGGTCGGACAATTGGAATAGAAGAATCTACAGTGCTGGGCGCTGTTTCATTGCTGGGGAGGCGAGGTGAACCGAATGTTTAACAAGTTGATCGATTGGACCACCAACGGCGGTCTACGCTTGTGCCATTCTTCGGCGGCTGCCTCGCCGTTGTTGTCCACTCATCGCCGACGTTTGACCTCGCAATGCCTAGTGGCAAACTTCCAAATAAGCAGCCAGAGGAAATGTTGAATTACTGTGGTGCTTGCGGGGCGCGTGGCTTGGAACAAACCCAAGTGACAGGGTGAGCGGGGTGAGCGTGTCGATGAAAAATGCGCAGCAAGGCGCGCGTTGTTCAAGGCAGCCTGCTACTCACAGCGTTCGCGCGTGTTTGCGGAGTATTTTTCGCGAAAGACATGTCACGCCGCCCGTCCAAGGTAAACAAGGTACAAAAGCATTGCTAAGGGCTGCTAAAGCAAACCCAGCTTAGTACAAAACAATCCATCTTGCGAAACCTTTTTTTGGAAGAAAATAGAGCACTTTTTCGACGTGGATACTAGATAGTTTGCTATTAAATATGTAGTAACTAGCTACGGAGCAAATCTATAAAAGTCACCGCGCCGAGCCAGCCGCCCGCACCACCAGCCACACCCCCATCGCCGTCAAAGCCGTGCCCGCCAAGCTGACTGCAGTGACCGCCTCACCAAACAGCGCCCAAGCCATGAGCGCAGTAGTAGGCGGGACGAGGTAGAGCAGCGATGTGACGGCGGTGGCTGCGCCGCGCTGAATGAGCAAATACAGCAGCGAACTGCCGCCCACGGTGAGGCCTAGCACCGACCAGGCCATGGCCCAGCCGAATGCGGCGGTGAACTGGATGGTTTCGGCCTCTAGCAGCGTGAGCGGCAAAGTGACAGCCAAGGCGGCTGCCAGTTGCACGCAGTTGGCGGCGCGCACATCGCAGGGGGCGACAAAGCGTTTTTGGTACAGCGTGCCGGCGGTGATAGACAACAGCGCGAGAACGGCAAGCGACACATTGAGGGCTGTAGCCTCGCCA
>JANPDG010000058.1:0-4780 GCA_031431335.1 Polaromonas sp.
TTTGTAGGCTACCTGCCGATAGACGCCGCGCCGCGCAGCCAGCGCATCAAAGAGCTGGAAGCACTGGCGCTCAAAACAGGCCAAACCCAGCTGTTCATCGAAGTGCCGCACCGCAACACAGCGCTGCTCCAAGCTCTGGTCGCCAGCCTCAAACCCAGCACGCGCCTGTCAGCGTCCAGCGGCCTCACACTGGCCAGCGCGCATACGCACAGCGCGCTGGTTAGCCAGTGGCGCACTGGTCTTAGTGCTGCCGCTAGCGGCTTACCTACTGTGTTTGCCATCGGAGCTTAGTCTTAGTCCGTTTGGGTTGTATGCAAATCCGTTCGCGTTGAGCTTGTCGAAACGCTTTCACTCTCTTTTGCTTAGTTGGTTTGCTTCGCCTGTTCCAGCTTGGTCACTTGTGCACCAGAGCCTGCCGCGAGGGCTGGGGTGATTGGATTTCGCCGTCTGCGTATTGCGCAACGTGTTTTTGGAAAAATTTAGGGCGCTTTTCCGACGTGGATATTTAATAGTTCGCTATTAAAAATATAGTAACTTACTTCAATGCAGTTCTAATTTTCTGCTTACAGCAACGGCTATCTCACCCATCTAGAGTCGCCAAAGCGGTGTAAATTTCAGACATTAAAGGGCACAGTGATGACATCACACATCCAACAGTTCGCAAAAACCGCTACAAAATTCTGTGCATGGGCCGAGGGGGTGCCGCAGTCGCCTGAGAGCGAAGCCATGGTTGCGCTACAGCTTCTTTCTGAGCTCTACCAACAAGGGCTTGAACTTGCACCTGTTTTCGGCAACGAAGAAGCGTCCAGAGTGTCACATGAAGATTGGTCAACAACCTACAAGCGTTTCGGTGCGCTGCCTTTCAACTACTACATGCAATGCGCCAACCCTCAAAACGTGCCTGACGATGTGCCGGGAGTGGCTGATTTGGCAGATGATCTTGCAGATATTTGGCGCGACCTCAAAAGTGGTCTTGCGCTTTACAACGCGGGACATATTTCAGCGGCGGGCTGGGAGTGGCGTCAAAGTTTTTGGCAACATTGGGGCCATCACGCTGCAGGGGGAATTTTTGCGCTGCACCACTGGGTGTCCCAGCATTCGCAAGATGCTGGTTAATGTATCGGCCAGCATGGGCAGGCCACATCAGACACGGCTGCGTACCTGCAGATGCTCCCCTCGAAGAGGGTCGCAGGCCGGGTGGCTTGGGTGCGCAACCGTAGCAGCGGGCGTGCTGGTGCAACGCGAGGAGGTAGATGTGCGGCTACTCGCAGTCGCCAGCGTACCAGTGCAAAGTGAATATTGACGTTGAAATGAAACGGATATCCAATACAGTAACTACTAAATTAATAGCAAACTATCCAATATCCACGTCGGAAAACCACCCGTTTTTCTTCCAAAACTCGCTCAGCGCACTTGCGGAATAGTCTTCAATGCCTTCACAGCGCCCTCGCCTATCGCTGCGCCAAAGCGTTTGGCCAGGCGCTCGGCTACGTTGTCGCGGCGGGTGTAGTCGATGATGTCTTCGGCTTTGACGACTTCGCGGGCTACAAAGTCTAGCGTACCGAGTTTGTCGGCCAAGCCTAGGTCGATGGCTTGCTGACCGCTCCAGAACAGCCCGCTGAACATCTCGGGGGTTTCTTTGAGCTTTTTGCCACGGCCTTTTTTGACGGTGTCGATAAACTGGGTGTGAATTTGGTTGAGCATGCCTTGGGCAAAGGCGCGCTGCTTATCGGTTTGCGGGCTAAACGGGTCTAAAAAGCCTTTGTTTTCTCCTGCAGTCATCAGTCGGCGCTCGACGCCCAGCTTGTCCATCAGGCCGGTAAAGCCAAAGCTGTCCATCAGCACGCCGATGCTGCCCACGATGCTGGCTTTGTCGACAAATATTTCGTCAGCTGCCACGGCGATGTAGTAGGCGGCGCTGGCGCAGGTTTCTTCCACTACGGCGTAGACCGGCTTGTTGTGGATAGCTTTGAGGCGAATGATCTCGTCGTTGATCATGCCCGCCTGCACGGGGCTGCCGCCGGGCGAGTTAATCAGCAGCACCACGGCTTTGGCACCTTTGTCTTCAAACGCGGCGCGCATGGCCGGGATGATGGTGTCGCTGCTGGCTTCGCCGCCCGAGTCGATCTCACCTTTGATCTCGACCACGGCGGTGTGGTCGCCTGTCATGTCTTGGCCCGAGCCGGTTATGGGCGGCATGAACACCATCCAGGCCACGGCGATAAAAAACACCAACCATGCCAAGCGGGTAAAGGTTTTCCATTTGCGCGCTGATTTTTGCTCATTCAGGGCCGCAAAGGCCAGCTTTTCGAGTGTGGCGCGCTCCCAGCTGGGCTGCTGTGAAGCGCTGGCAGCTCCATTAGCTACATTTTTAGTAGCAAACTGTTGATGTTCCACGTCGGAAAACGGCTTGTTTTTTTGCAACATATCGGCCAGCGTTTCGTCTGCAGACGTGCTGGGCGATGGCACGGTGTCGGGGCCAGAAGTAGGTTCTTTGGAGGGTTCTTGGTTCATATCAAAATTCTATGGCTCGCAGGTTATGGCCAGTATGCCAGTAGACGACGCCCGCTTCTTCGCTGAGGTTAATGCGGACCAAGCCGCCTTGGCATGGCCCGCCGGCGCACTCGCCGGTGCCCGGCGCGTAGGCTGCGCCGTGGGTGCTGCACAGCAGCCACTGGCCGGTGTCGTCAAAAAACTGGTTTGGCTGCCAGTCCAGCTCCATGGCCACATGGCTACAGCGGTTAAGGTAGGCATGCACCGCGCCTTCAAACCGAATGGCAAAAGCGCGTTGGTTAAGCCCCGCGTAGACCACATCAAAGGCCACTGCAGATGCGCCGTTTTGCAGCTCTGGGCTGTTGCACAGGGCGATGCACTCGTTGTTTTGCGTGCTGGCCTGTGCGTCGATGGGCACGATGGGAATGATGGTCTGGCTCATAGGCAGATTGTGGGTTCAGGCATTTTGCAACAGCCAGTCGTGCAGCTCGCCCGTGCTGTGCGCCACAGCAAGCGGGGCAAACTCTTCAAACGCGCCGTGCGCATGCGCGCCAAAGCTCACGCCCACGCTGGCCACGCCTGCGTTGCGCGCCAAGCCCAGGTCGTGTGTGGTGTCGCCAATCATCACGGTGCGCTCAGGGAGCGTGCCCAGCTCGGCCATCAGCTCGTGCAGCATCAGCGGGTCGGGTTTGCCTGCGGTTTGGTCGGCGGTGCGGCTGGCTTCAAACAGCGTGCCCAGCACCGCGCCGTCTACATTGCGCTGCAGCACTTCGTCTAAGCCCCGGCGCGACTTGCCTGTGGCCACGGCCAGCAGGTGCCCGCGCGTGCGCAGGGCTTGGAGCATGGCCAGCGTGCCTTTGAATAAACTGACCTCGTTTTGCAGCGCGCTGTAGTGGCGCCGGTAAGCGTCGCCCAGTGCGGGGTATTTGTCTTTAGGTACATCGGGCGCGGCGTGGGCCAGCGCCTGCATGAGGCCCAGGCCAATCACATACGAGGCCGCCTCATCGGTGGGCACCACGCCGCCCACATCGCGCACCGCGTTTTGAATGCAGCGCACAATCAGCGCCGTGCTGTCAAACAGCGTGCCATCCCAGTCAAAAACAATCAAATCAAAGCGGCGTGGGCGGTTAGTCATGGTCAGATTTTACGTGGGCGCGGCGCTTGTGCCGCTTTTGCGCTACGTCTGCGTTGCTCTTACAAAATTCAATACCTCACTGGCATAGCTGTCAAACTCGCTAATCGCGTGGTCGCTGCGCGCCAGCAAGCGCAGGTGGCCTACCGGGTAGCGCGCCGTCATCTCGCGCCAGCTCAGCACTTCATCGCCTTTACTCATGATGGCCATATAGCGCTGGGGCCTTGTGAAGGCTGTGGTTTGTAGGGTGCGCAGCTCGTCCACATGCTGCTGGGTAAAGGCGTAACCGCCTTCGTTGTGCCAATTAGTCACCCGGCCAATATAGGCCTTAAGGTCGCGGGCTGGGTAAACAGCGGGGTTGAGCAACACGCAGCGCGCGCCCGTGGCTTGGGCCACGATGGCGGCGTAGTAGCCGCCCAGGGATGAGCCGATGACCGCCAGCGGCGTGTCAAGGTCTTTGTGCACCCAGCGCATGATCTGGTGCATCGCTTTGGCAGGTGATGGCGGCAGCTGCGGGCAATGCCACGCGATGCGCTGCGCAGCGGGCACAGCCGCTTTATGTGCTAACACATCCGCGTTGTGTGCCAATACATCCGCGTTGTGTGCCAACACATGCCAGTGCATGGTCATGGCCTTGGCGGACTCGGGCGATGAACGAAAACCGTGTAGATACAAGAGGCGCATGCCCGTAAGCATAGCGCCTTAGTCTTAACGACCTTGTGAATGACTTAGTTAATGAACTAGTAACAGCAGCTTAAAAAGAGCAATCGCAAGGCACTGCGTCACAGGGCATATTGGTGGCCAAGCTCGTGAACAATGACACGAGTTATCACACTCCAAACCCGAGACTTGTGACAGTCAGCCCTTAATCAGGCACATGAATTTTGCTTTTGATGTGCTTTAAATTGGCCACAATGGTAAATGTCATCACCACCAACAGCGACCAGCTGCTCCATTTGCCCAAGCTGACGGTAGCCCACGCACCAAGCTGGTTGGGGTATTTCCAAATACCAAAAAAAGTGCTGATGTTTTCTGCCAGCCAAATGAAAAATCCGATCAAAATAAAGCTCACAATCAGCGGCATTTGGCGCGGCGCGCTCATGGGGTGAAAGATCACCGTACTGCGGGCATACAGGCCAATCAGCGCGGCGGCCA
>JANPDG010000059.1:0-15099 GCA_031431335.1 Polaromonas sp.
ACCAAGCCTTTGTCGACTGCGGCCTCAATGCCTTCAGAGTAAGAGAAGCCTCCCACCGGCAGCGCAGGTGAGGCCAGCCAGATGAGTTGCAAAAGACTGGACGCAGGCAGCGCCGTGGGCGTGTGCATCAGTGGGAGTGGCTATTGGTATGGCCATGGCTGTGATCTTCATGCGCATGTGCATGTGCATGCGAATGCGCATCCGCTGCTACATGCGAGTGCGCACCTTGCGCGTAAGCACCCGCCTCAGGTTCAAATGCTTCAGTCACGGTGTTCACAATCAAATGCATTGCCCGCAGCATGTCAGCCAGCACATGGTCGGGTTCAATTTTTAAATGGTCAGGTTTCAGCTCAATCTGTACATGGCGATTACCCAAATGGTAGGCCGCACGAATCAAATCGTAGGGCGAACCATGCGCTGTGCAATGCGTGATACGCAAAACTGTCTGTGGTGCAGCCAGCACCCGCACCAGTGAACCATCCTCAACTACCAAAATATCACCGCCGCGCACCGCGGTGCCGCGTGGCAAAAACACACCTAGCTGGCGGCCTGCAGAGTCTGTGCAATCAAAGCGGCTTTTCTGGCGCACGTCCCAGTCTAGCTCTACGGTGTGCGCACGTTTGAGCAAAACAGACGCTAAGCCTGCGCCTTGAGAGACGGTTTTTGAAATATTCAGCACACTAGTCCTTCACATACCAATAGAGTGCCAGCGCTAAAACTCCTAGCACCAGGCTTTTGATCCAATTACTTTCGTTACTGAGCAAGCCTTTTCGTTGTAGCGGGTGATGCCCGACCATACCCAACTGATGAGTGTGCCCACAATAGTCCCGGCAGACGCTTTAAAAATGAGCCCCACTAGCGCAAAAACTCCTGCACATCCCCAAATCGTACTCTTCCAATCAAGGATCAAAAATCCATTGTCAAAATTACGGTCTATAGCGTAATGTAGAAAAAGGGCAAGCAGTAAACCCAGCAGTGCGCCCCACAGTGCGCCCAGGGCCGCTGACACTAATCGTTCATGTAATTCCATTTATGAATATTAGATCAGAACAAGAAGTAGCGCTGCGCCATCGGCAAACTTTTGGCAGGTTCGCAGGTGAGCAACTGCCCATCGGCGCGCACGGCGTAGGTTTGTGCATCAATTTCCATCATGGGCAAATAATGGTTGTGCACCATATGCTGCTTTTTAATGCCGCGAATATTTTTCACCGTGCTAATGGTCTTTTGCAGACCAAAACGCGCATGCACACCTGCGGCAAATCCTGCTTGCGAAATAAAGGTCAGAGATGACTTGTGCAAACTGCGGCCATAGCTGCCAAACATAGGGCGGTAGTGCACAGGCTGCGGTGTGGGTATGGAGGCATTAGGGTCGCCCATAGCGGCCATGGCAATGGTGCCACCCTTGATGATGAGGAAAGGTTTGACACCGAAAAAAGCAGGTTTCCACACTACTAGGTCAGCCCATTTGCCTACCTCAATGCTGCCCACCTCGTGGCTAATGCCGTGGGCAATAGCCGGGTTGATGGTGTATTTGGCTATGTAGCGCTTGGCGCGAAAGTTGTCGTTGCGCTCTGTGTCGCCGGGCAGTTTGCCGCGCTGCTGCTTCATCTTGTGCGCCGTTTGCCAGCAGCGTAGCACCACTTCGCCTACGCGGCCCATGGCTTGACTGTCTGACGAAAACATACTGATAGCTCCCAAGTCATGCAGCACGTCTTCAGCGGCAATAGTTTCTTTGCGGATGCGGCTTTCGGCGAAGGCCAGGTCTTCGGCAATTGACGGGTCAAGGTGATGGCACACCATCAGCATGTCGACATGCTCGTCTAGCGTGTTGACCGTATAGGGCATGGTGGGGTTGGTGGACGATGGTAAAAAATTGTCTTGCCCCACCACGCGCATGATGTCAGGTGCGTGGCCGCCGCCTGCGCCTTCGGTGTGGAAAGCGCACAGCGATCTACCTTTGGTCGCGGCGATCGTGTCCTCGACAAATCCAGACTCGTTCAAAGTATCGCTGTGGATCGCCACTTGCGTGTCGGTCAGCTCAGCTACGTCTAGGCAGTTGCTAATTGCTGCGGGCGTAGTGCCCCAGTCTTCGTGCAGCTTCAGGCCAATCGCCCCCGCGTTGATCTGCTCATGCAGCGCAGCAGGTAGGGATGCATTGCCTTTGCCCAAAAAGCCCAGGTTCATGGGGAAGGCATCTGCCGCTTGCAGCATGCGCTCCATATGCCATGCGCCGGGCGTGCAGGTGGTGGCAAAGGTGCCTGTCGCGGGGCCAGTGCCGCCGCCCATCATGGTGGTCACGCCGCTGGCCAGGGCTTCTTCGATTTGCTGCGGGCAGATAAAGTGAATGTGACTGTCAATGCCGCCAGCGGTGACGATGCTGCCCTCGCAGCTAATGATCTCCGTGCCAGGGCCGATGATGATGTCTACACCGCTCTGCACATCAGGGTTGCCGGCCTTGCCGATGGCGACAATACGGCCGTCTTTGAGGCCAATGTCGGCTTTGACGATGCCCCAGTGGTCGATGATCAGGGCGTTGGTCATCACGGTGTCGACAGCGCTGCCATCGCAGGGGCCCGTTGCGTAGCCGTCACGAGTTCTTTGCGACTGCGCCATGCCGTCACGGATGGTTTTCCCACCGCCAAATTTAACTTCTTCGCCATAGCCTCCAGCAGCCAGTGTGTAGTCTTTTTCGACTTCAATGATCAAGTCGGTGTCGGCCAAGCGCACGCGGTCACCTGTGGTGGGGCCAAAAATCTCGGCATAAGCGCGTTTATCCATTGTTGCCATCACAATTTCCCTTGCACTTGTGCTGTAAAGCCATACACCTCGCGCGCACCGGCGTAATCCACCAGCTCTACAGTGCGCTGCTGGCCTGGCTCAAAGCGCACTGCCAAGCCGCTGGCGATGTTCAGCCGCATGCCGCGCGCGGCAGCGCGGTCAAAGCTTAACCCCGCATTGGTCTCAGCGAAATGGTAGTGCGAGCCCACTTGAATGGGCCGCTCTGAGGTGTTTTTGACCATTAATGTGATGGCGCGTCGCCCCGCATTGAGCGTGTGCACGCCTGCATCAATCAGCATTTCGCCAGGAATCATAGGTTGGCCTTTATGAGCTTGCTTTATTGAATTGGCTGGTGAACGGTCACTAATTTGGTGCCGTCTGGGAACGTCGCTTCCACCTGAATGTCAGGAATCATCTCGGCAATGCCGTTCATCACATCAGCGCGGGTCAAAACACTGCGGCCCTCACTCATCAGCTGGGCGACTGTTTTGCCATCGCGTGCACCTTCCATCACGGCAGCGCTGATAAACGCAACCGATTCAGGGTAATTGAGCTTAAGGCCACGGGCTTTTCGCCGCTCGGCCAGTAGCGCAGCGGTGAAGATCAGCAGCTTGTCTTTTTCGCGGGGAGTCAGTTCCATAGTGTTGGTCTTGCTGGGTTAACTGGATTTGATGCAACTATTGTGCCTGCGCAGCAGTGCACAGCACAAGATACAAGCTGTGTCATTTTGAATGTGGCCCAGCCGAAGAGGATTTCAATGAAAAGTGCATCCTATTTGCTATATAAATAATAGCTAACTATTAAATATCCACGTCGAAAAAATGCCTAAAAATCTTCTAAAAATCACATAGACCAGATGCGCGGAGCCGTGGCTTGCATGTGCCAAGCTGCTTGGCGCAGAGCCAACCACACTTGCTGCAACAAGTCCATAGCAGGCTCAGTCATTGGAGCCAACAGGCGAACCGCGATGACGCGCGGATGGGGCGACGTGACGCCTGCCGTAGATGCCAAAGCCTGTGTGGACAGGACTGTGCGAATAACATCCAACAGGTGATCGCGCCGCTGGCGGTCTAGCGCATCGCCTGCTGCAAAAAACAGCGTGCCCATGCACAAATGGCCGGCAAGCCCTAGCGGGCTTTCCAATAGACGAGTGTCAGCAGCATGGATGTGGGCACGCTCAAGCCAAGCGTTCTTGACCTCAATATGCTGCTCAATACTACCGCGCTCAAAAGGCAAATCCGCATGCGGCAGGCCCAGCGCAGTCATGTCCCAGCCGATCATTTCGGCGCCAGGCGCTAAGCTAAAGACCGCTTTGTTGAATGCATTGCAACCGTTATAAGCAATCGTCTCCAGCGGCAACCACTCTAGGCGCGCACCGCTTTGCAGCTTGACATCGACTTGTTGTGTGCCAGCCTCGCCCGTGCTCTTGTAAAAGCGTGTGGCCGCTGGTGTGGTGATAAGAGCATGGGCGTTGCTATCGACATGGACTTGAATATCTAGCGTGTCGCCGCCTACAATACCGCCCGGCGGGTGTACCAACACGTTGTAGCAAACTGCAGGCCCTTCAGGGTAGAGGCTTTGCAGCACACGCAGTGGGCCATCGTGCACAAACTGCAGTGTCGTGCGCGGCGCGGCATCAGCCAATGGAGCACTCTGGTAGTGCAGCTTGAGAGTAGCGTACCAAGACATGCGCTATCTCAAAAATTGCAATGCAAAAGGCAAACTCAGTGCTCCCAAGACGGTGGACACAGTCATCAAACCAGCTGAAAAGCTGCCGCTGTAGCCCATTTTTGTCGCCAAAATGTAGCAGGTTGGGGCTGTAGGCAAAGCACTGAACAAAAGCAGCACCGTCGCCTGCGCAGTGCTTAGCCCAAACAAACGAATCATGCCCCACGCCAACAGCGGCATGACCAAATGCCGCATTGTCAGTACTGCCGGGCCGACGATGCGCTTGCTGGACGTGTCGAACACCTTAGACAGCTGCATGCCCGCACCAGCAGCCATCAAGCCCAGCGCCAAGGACGCCTGGCCGATGCGCGTGACGGTAGGCTCAGCCCAAACGGGGATGCCCAAGCCCAGCACATTGGCCAGTAGCCCACCCGCCGTGGCCAGCACCAACGGGTTGCGCACCAGCGTCTTGACAAACCCCACACCAGAGTCTTTGGCCATGGGCCATATCGCACCGATATTGCACAAAGGCACGCATACGCCAATGATGACTGCGATCAACAGCAGCCCATCGCGCCCAGCCACGCGCTCGGCAATGGCCAGCGCGATGAATGAGTTGAACCGAAAGGCAATTTGCGCTGCGCTGGCAAAGTCTGCCCGGTCTACCCCACGCCAATAGGCAATGGTGTAAGTGACACCGATATTGATCGCCACCATGCACAAAGCTGCACCAATCATGCTGGACGCCGCGCCCAGATCGAGCGGTGAACGGATAATTGAGTGAAACAAAAGCACCGGAAACAAAAAATAAAACACCAAGCTGTCAACCTGTTCCCACACTGTGCGGTTAAGTGCTGTGTAGCGGCAAATCAAATAGCCGCAAACAATGAGGGTGAAATCAGGAATTAAAAGCTGGGCGTAATACATGGATGTCAGGGTTTGTGCTTATGTGTTTGCCACAGTCGTATTTTGCTACAGTGCAGCTAATATGAAGGTGTATTAAATTAATTTTGTGGAGAAAATAATGCTAACTTCTAAACGAATCGGTATGAAAACCGTTGCTGCCAGTGCAGTGCTGCTCTGCGCAAGCGGCGTGGTGCTTGCCCAAGGCTATCCTAACAAGCCTGTTCAGCTGCAGGTGCCTTTTGCACCCGGTGGTACGACCGACATTATTGCCCGTGTGATTTCAGAGCCATTGAGCAAAGCGCTGGGCCAGCAGGTGGTGGTGGTTAACAAAGCGGGCGGCGGCGGCGTGGTGGGCGCGAACGAAACCTCTAAAGCAGTACCAGACGGCTACATGCTGGGCATGGCCACGGTGTCCACCACCGCAGCCAACCCGGCTATTAACCCCAAGATGCCTTACAACGCTGCTACCGATTTCACGCCCATCATCAACATTGCAGCCACACCCAATGTGATTGCAGTGAACCCCAACTTTCCGGCCAAAGACTACAAAGCCTTTGTGGCTGAGCTGAAAAAGTCACCCGGTAAATACGCGTATGCATCCTCTGGCACAGGCGGCATCGGCCACCTGCAAACGGAGCTGTGGAAGAGCCTTGCAGGGGTATTTTTGACCCACATTCCTTACCGTGGTGCAGGTCCTGCTTTGAACGATACGGTGGCTGGCCAAGTGCCAGTGATTTTTGATAACGTGCCCTCGGCACTGCCATTTATCCAAAGCAATCGCTTGGTGCCCATGGCTGTGGCTGCGCCTCAGCGATTGACCAGCATGCCCAATGTGCCCACCTTCAAAGAACTGGGCTTGGAGCCCGTTAACCGCATGGCTTACTACGGCATCTATGGTCCCAAAGGTTTGCCGAAAGAGGTGGTCGACAAAGTCAACGCGGCGGTGCGCAAAGCGCTTGAAGACCCAGCTGTGAAAAAACGCATTGAAGACACGGGCTCGTTCATTATTGCCAACTCGCCTGAGCAGTTTGCCAAGCAAATGGCCGACGAGCTGGTGGTGTACCAAAAAGTGGTGGCCCAGCAAAAGCTCAAGCTCGACCAGTAAATCAGCAGGTCAGTATTCAAGCAAAAGCCAGCGCACTGCGCTGGCTTTTTTATTTTCTGGCCTAAACTAGCGCTGTGACTTCACCACAGCCCAACTCGACTACAGACAGCAGTATTGACACTTTCATTGACGCCATTTGGCTAGAGGAGGGTTTGTCTAACAATACGCTAGCGGCCTACCGGCGCGACCTGAACTTATTTGCACAATGGCTGGCTCAGCAGCACAGCCAAGCACTAGACAGCGCAACAGAGCAACATATCAACGGCTACTTTGCCGCGCGAATGGCCCGCGCCAAGCCTGCAGACAGCCAAGGCAAAAAAGACGCTGGAAAAGCCAGCTCGTCGAACCGCCGCCTGACGGTGTTTAAGCGCTACTTTCGCTGGGCACTGCGCCAGCGTGTCATCACCGCTGACCCCACACTCAAGCTGCTGGCGGCCAGGTCGGTGCCGCGCAGCGTCAAAACTCTCACTGAGGCGCAGGTCGAAAGTCTGCTGGCCGCGCCCGATACCACCACACCGCTGGGCCTGCGTGACCGCGCCATGCTCGAGCTGATCTACGCCAGCGGTCTGCGGGTGAGCGAGCTAGTGGGGCTGAAGGTGCTCAACGTGAGCATGACCGAGCATTTGCTGCGCACCTTTGGCAAGGGCAGCAAAGAGCGCATTGTGCCGTTTGGCGAGCATGCCAGCGATTGGCTCAAGCGTTATCTTGCACAGGCTCGTCCCGAGCTGCTGAGGGGCCATCAGACCGATGATTTGTTTGTCACCTCGCGTGGTGCGCATAGGGGCAGCGCAATGTCGCGGGTGTCGTTTTGGATGATCGTGAAAAAGCACGCGCTGTCTGCAGGTATTCCACTGGCTATCTTGTCGCCCCATACCCTGCGCCACGCTTTTGCCACGCATCTGCTTAACCATGGCGCAGACCTGCGCGCTGTGCAGATGCTGCTGGGCCATGCAGACATATCCACCACCACCATCTACACCCATGTTGCACGCGAGCGACTGAAGTCTTTGCATGCGACGCACCATCCGCGTGGGTAGATCAGGCAAATTGGCATACAAATGGTGGGTAAGGGCTATTTTTCTTGTGCATCGGTAGTTACCCATGCAGCTAGAGCCAAGGCGCGCAATTCCATGGGCAGATGGTAATATGAATTATCTATGCGCATCATTTATCGCTCATTTCTTCTGTTTTTGTTGTCCTGCCTAGCACAAACTGCTCTGTGCGCTGAGACCGCTGTAGAGCGTAAACCGCAGTGGGCCGAGCCTGTGGATCGGTCAGTCAATATGTACCGTATTACACCAGACTTGTATCGTAGCGCACAGCTCGCGACTACAGATATTGCACTAACAAAGTCATTGGGTATTAAAACGGTGGTGAGTCTGCGAAAGTTTCATTCGGATGACAACTTGCTGCGTGGCGCGGGTATTAAAATTCAGCGATGTACCGCCTCGTCTACCAAGGCTAGAGCAAAGAAGATGCTTTGCAAGAGCTAACCCAAGGCGGTTATGGCTACCACGCGATGTGGAAAAATATTCCCAGCTACTTGCTTAAGGTGGATATTGAGAAAATCCGCCGTGCTGTAGAGGCGCTCTAAATTTTATGGAACGAGACTGAACATGGCGATCTACGAACTCGATGGCGTGCAGCCCACTTTGGGCAACAACACGTGGGTGGCTGACAGCGCCGATGTGATGGGCAATGTCACCCTGGCCGACAACGCCAGCGTGTGGTTTGGCGCCGTGCTGCGCGGCGACAACGAGCCTATCAAAATCGGGTTGAACTCTAATATCCAAGACCTGAGCGTGCTGCACTCAGACTTAGGCTGTCCCTTGACCGTGGGCGACAACGTGACGGTGGGCCATCAGGTCATGCTGCATGGCTGCACGATTGGCGATGGATCGCTCATTGGCATTCAGTCGGTGGTCTTGAATAGAGCCAAGATTGGCCGCAACTGTATAGTGGGCGCTGGCAGTGTGGTAACCGAGGGTAAAGAGTTTCCTGATAACTCGCTGATCATCGGCTCGCCTGCTAAAGTAGTGCGCACTTTGGACGACGCTACGGTTCAAAAGCTCCAGCTCAGCGCCAAAATATATGTGCGCAATGCAGAGCGCTTTGCCAAAGGTTTAAAACAAATTTCCTGATACCCATTCTCTGATGTCTGAACTGCATAAATTTTTATTTGATGGTCTGCCTGTGCGCGGCTCTTTGGTGCGCCTCACAGGTGCTTGGCAAGAAGTGTTGGCGCGCCGCGCTGCCAATACCGCGACCGGCGCTTACCCACCGCGCGTGAGCGAAATGCTGGGCGAAATGCTGGCTGCTGGTGCGCTGATGCAAAGTAACATCAAGTTCAACGGCGCGCTGGTGCTGCAGATCATGGGCGATGGCCCCGTCAAGGTGGCCGTGGCTGAGATTCAGTCAGACCTGTCACTGCGCGCTACGGCCACAGTGCAGGGCACAGTGGCCGTGGACAGCAAGCTGAGCGATATGGTGAACGTGCTCAACAAAGGCCGCTGCGCCATCACGCTTGACCCCAAAGACAAGTTTCCGGGCCAGCAGCCTTACCAAGGCGTGGTGCCCCTGCACGGCGACCACAACGAAAAACTCGAGAGCCTGGCCCAGGTGCTGGAGCACTACATGCTGCAGTCCGAGCAGCTGGACACCAAGCTGGTGCTGGCGGCCAATGACACTGTGGCTGCAGGCTTGCTCATTCAGCGCTTGCCAGTGCAGGGCGATAAAAATTTGGGCGACAAATCCAGAGAAGACGAGATTGGCATCAACGAGGCGTTTAACCGCATTGCCTTGTTTGCCGACAGCTTAAAGCGTGAAGAGCTTTTAGGTTTGGATGTTGACACCATCTTGCACCGTTTGTTTTGGGAAGAAAAAGTGCTGCGCTTTGAGCCTTCGTATCCGCGCTTTGCCTGCACCTGCTCACGCGAGCGCGTGTCCAGCATGCTCCACAGTCTGGGCGCGGCTGAAGTCGAGTCAATTTTGACCGAGCAAGATAAGGTCGAGGTGGGCTGCGACTTTTGCGGTGTGCAGTACCGCTTTGACGCAGTAGACGCTGCTGCCCTGTTTACCCAATCGGCAGCGCAGCCTCCGGGACCCAGTACGGTTCAGTAAGTACGCTTGTCATGTTTTGGAAGAAAAAGTAGCACTTTTCCGACGCGGATATTAGATAGTTAGCTATTATTTTGATAGTAATTTAATACTACTGCGCAGCCGATCTGCATCCATTCCATAGACTGCGTGGTATGGCAGCTGTGCCACATTGAGCACCTTGCGCAGCAGCGTATCTACACTGTCCCGCACGCCAGCGCCATCGCGCTGTAACCCATCTTCCTGCCAAGGCAAGTCGGGGTGCATCAGCAGAGTCACTGCGTAGGCGCGCTGCGCTGCCAGCGCCTCTGGGTACAGCGCGTGGTCAGCAAAATAATATTCGCTGTAGACCGCAGTGCTCAAAGCGGTAGTGTCTGCAAAGACCCAGTCATGCTGGGCTGCAGCCATGTCAATACGCTGCTGTTGGGTGTACGCAATATGCGCCTGCTCATGGGCCAGCGGCGTGCGAGACTGAGTTTGGCACCATTGCCTGAGATACTCCGGAACCGCTACAGCATCGTATCCGGCGGATTGCCAGTGCGCTGCTAGCGCGAGGGCTAAAGTGGTTTTGCCGGTACATTCAGCGCCCAGCAGGGCAATGACCTTGCCCATGCTGCGCGGTGTTTATTTGGTGAATTGCACGAAAATTTCGTTGGGCTTGACCATACCCAGCTCGAAACGTGCTTTTTCTTCCACCATGTCTAGGCCTTCTTTCAGGTCGCGTACCTCAGCGGTCAACTGGTCGTTGCTCATCTGGGCTTCGGTATTTTGGACTTTGAGCTTTGCCAGTTGCAGTTGCATCGCACTCACATGGCCCAAACTGCCACGGCCAAACCACAGCTGGGCATGAAAGATGGCCAGCAGAGTCAAGAGTACGGCAGGAACAAGGCGAGTGGACACAGTAAAAAGCTAAAGCGCTATTAATTTTGCAGCATTGTAACCAATATTGGCGTGATTAGCGAATGCTGTAAAACGCTTTGCGGCCCGGATAGCTGGCTACTTCGCCCAGGTCTTCTTCAATACGCAAAAGCTGGTTGTATTTGGCCATGCGGTCAGAGCGGCTGAGCGAGCCAGTTTTGATCTGGCCTGCGTTGGTGCCCACAGCGATATCGGCAATCGTACTGTCCTCGGTCTCGCCGCTGCGGTGGCTGATGACAGCCGTGTAGCCTGCGCGCTTGGCCATCTCTATGGCTGCAAAGGTCTCGGTCAAAGTGCCAATTTGGTTGATTTTGATCAAAATCGAATTGGCAATCTTCTTGTCAATGCCTTCTTGCAAAATCTTGGTGTTAGTTACAAACAGATCGTCGCCTACCAGCTGCACTTTGTTGTTCAAGCGGTCGGTCAAAATCTTCCAGCCGTCCCAGTCGCCTTCGTGCATGCCGTCTTCGATGCTGATGATGGGGTATTTATCCACCCAGGTAGTCAGCATGTCGGTCCACTCGGCGCTGGTCAGCTGCAAGCCTTCGGCTTCCAAGTGGTATTTACCGTCTTTGTAAAACTCAGATGCAGCGCAGTCCAGGCCAAGCGCAATCTGTTCACCGGCAATGTAACCAGCGTTGCTAATCGCATCCAAAATCATTTGGATGGCGGCTTCATGGTTTTGCACCGTAGGTGCAAAACCACCTTCGTCGCCCACTGCAATGCTCATGCCCTTGTCGTGGATGATTTTCTTGAGGGCATGAAACACCTCTGCGCCCCAGCGCACTGCTTCGCGAAACGATGGTGCGCCCACGGGAATGATCATTAGCTCTTGCAAGTCGAGGTTGTTATTAGCATGCGCGCCGCCGTTAATCACGTTCATCATCGGCACCGGCATCTGCATGCCGCCCATGCCGCCAAAGTAACGGTATAGCGGTAGGCCGGCTTCTTCTGCAGCTGCTTTGGCTACGGCCATGGACACGGCCAACATGGCGTTTGCGCCTAAGCGGCTTTTGTTTTCAGTTCCGTCCAAGTCAATCATGGTTTTGTCCAAGAACGCTTGCTCAGAGGCATCTAAACCCAGCACCGCTTCTGCGATTTCGGTATTGATGTGTTCTACCGCTTTGAGCACGCCCTTGCCTAGGTAGCGCTTTTTGTCGCCATCGCGCAGCTCAATGGCCTCGCGGCTTCCGGTCGACGCGCCCGAGGGCACGGCGGCGCGGCCCATCACGCCAGACTCTAGCAACACGTCACATTCGACCGTCGGATTACCCCGGCTGTCCAAAATCTCACGACCTACGATATCAACAATAGCACTCATTACGGTTCTCTCTTTATTGAAAAATTAATTACACACCCTCAACGGCAATCATGCGCATCACTGCTGCGCCTTGGCGTGAGGTGCGTGCGGTGGTGTATTCGATTGACTCGTTGTATGCTTTTGCGGCATCCATGCTCGGAAACTTGAGGATCACCACACGGGTGGGAGCCCAATCACCTTCCAAGACTTCTACTTTACCGCCACGCACGCACAGCTCGGCGCCATGAACTTGCATGGCTATTGTCGAGAGTTTTTTGTACTCTTCGTATTGTTCTGGGTTCGTAACTGTGACGTGGGCAATGATGTAGGCAGATGGCATGGTGTTTGGATTTGATGTAATCAAGCAGAAAAATGATTTTCTAGAAAGCCGTGCTTTTTGGTGACTGCATCCAGCTCGACCAAGCTTTCCAGCAGGGCTTGCATGTGTTTCAGCGGTACAGCGTTAGGCCCGTCTGACCATGCATCGGCAGGATTAGGGTGCGTCTCCATGAACAGGCCCGCAACACCCACCGCTACGCCAGCGCGTGCGAGCACGGGCACCATGTCGCGTGCGCCACCCGAGCTGGTGCCCTGGCCGCCAGGCTTTTGCACCGAATGGGTCACGTCAAACACCACAGGTGCGCCGCTATTGCGCATCTCTGCCAGTGAAGTCATGTCTGCTACCAAATTGTTATAGCCAAAGCTCACACCGCGTTCGCACGCCAAGAAGTTGTCTTGGGTCAAGCCCTTTTCTGCAGCAGCAGCGCGTGCTTTGTCGATCACGTTTTTCATGTCCCAGGGGGCTAAGAACTGGCCTTTTTTGATGTTCACTGGCTTGCCAGACTGCGCCACCGCGCGGATGAAATCGGTTTGGCGGCACAAAAATGCGGGGGTTTGCAAAACATCCACCACGCTGGCCACCTCGGCAATCTGGCCCGCCTCGTGCACATCGGTAAGGATGGGCAGCTGCAGCTGCTTGCGCACCTCATCTAAGATTTTTAAGCCTGCGTCGATACCCACACCCCGTTGGGTATTGCCCGACGAGCGATTGGCTTTGTCAAACGAGCCTTTGTAAATAAGCGGAATGCCCAGCTTGGAAGTGATTTCCTTCAAGCGCCCCGCCACATCGATAGACATGCCCAGCCCTTCTATCGAGCATGTGCCTGCGATAAGGAAAAAAGGTTTATCTAAGCCGATGTCAAAGTTGCACAGTTTCATGCTGCTGCCTTTGCGGTGTTAGTAGCTGGCTGAGTTACACCTGCAGATTTATGATCCAGTGCAGCCTTGATGTAAGCGTTAAACAGCGGATGCCCGTCCCACGGGGTGCTTTTAAACTCGGGGTGAAACTGCACACCCATGTACCAAGGGTGCACGCTGTGCGGCAGCTCAACGATCTCGGTCAGTTGCTCGCGCTGTGTGAGCGCCGAGATGACCAAACCTGCTTTGCGCAATGTGTCTAAATAATTGACATTGGCCTCATAACGGTGGCGGTGGCGCTCGGTGACGACGTCGCCGTAGATGCTGTGGGCCAGCGTGCTCTTGGCCACATCAGAGCTTTGCGCGCCCAGACGCATGGTGCCGCCGAGGTTGGAATTTGCGTCGCGCGTTTTGATGCTGCCGTCGGCGTCTTTCCACTCGTTGATCAACGCGATCACGGGCTGCGCGCAATCTGGCGCAAACTCGGTGCTGTTGGCCTGCGCTAGGCCCGCCATATTGCGGGCGTATTCAATGGTGGCCACCTGCATACCCAGGCAAATGCCCAAATAAGGCACTTTGTTTTCGCGGGCGAATTTGGCCGTGGTAATTTTGCCTTCCACCCCGCGCGAGCCAAAGCCGCCGGGCACGAGGATAGCGTCAAACTTGGCCAGCTGCGCCACGGTCGATGCGTCGATGGTTTCGCTGTCAACATACTCAATATTGACCTTGGCATGGTTCTTCAGGCCTGCGTGGCGCAGCGCCTCGTTGAGCGACTTGTAGCTGTCCGACAAATCCACATATTTGCCCACCATCGCAATGCTGACTTCTGTTTTCGGATTTTCTACCGCATGCACCAAATCATCCCAGCGTTTCAAATTGGCAGGTTGGGTGGTGAGGCGCAGCTTGTCGCAGATCAAATCGTCCAGCCCTTGCTCGTGCAGCATGCGCGGCACTTTGTAGATGGTGTCTACGTCCCACATGCTGATCACACCTTCGGGCTGCACGTTAGTAAACAGTGATATTTTTTCGGCCTCATCCGCCGGAATGGCGCGGTCAGCACGGCACAAGAGCGCATCAGGCTGAATGCCAATTTCGCGCAGCTTTTGCACTGTGTGCTGCGTGGGCTTGGTCTTGAGCTCGCCTGCAGCTTTAATAAACGGCACGTAGGTCAGGTGCACAAACGCCGTGTTGCCCACACCGCCTCGCAGGCTCATTTGGCGCACGGCTTCTAAAAACGGCAGCGACTCAATATCGCCCACGGTGCCGCCAATCTCAACAATCGCCACGTCCACACCCACCGCGCCGCGTTTCACATATTCTTGAATTTCGTTGGTGATGTGCGGAATCACCTGCACCGTTTTGCCCAAATAGTCACCACGGCGCTCTTTGTCCAACACGGACTGGTAAATTTGCCCAGTGGTGAAGTTATTAGACTTCTTCATGCGGGTGTCAATAAACCGCTCGTAGTGGCCTAGGTCAAGATCAGTCTCGGCGCCATCGTCGGTGACGAATACCTCGCCGTGCTGCAGCGGCGACATCGTGCCGGGGTCGACGTTAATGTACGGGTCGAGTTTGATGAGGGTGACGCTCAATCCGCGCGATTCTAGGATGGCGGCGAGAGACGCGGAGGCGATTCCCTTGCCCAGGGAACTCACAACACCGCCAGTGACGAAGACGAATTTGGTCATGTCTGTAGCCCAGAGTGATTACTTCTGGGTCAGTGGAAATTGAGATTATAGAAGACGCTGGAGGCCTAGCTTGTCTTTAGCGGGTAACTTGCCCTATTTTTTGCATCTTTTTGGTTTTAAAGCGTGGAGTTATGAGTGCTAACGCATGCTTCGGCGCATACCCACAGAGCCCATGCTACATTCCCACTTATGAACGCTAAGACCGACCTCCAAGGCAAACACATCGTATTGGGCTTAACAGGCGGTATCGCCGCGTACAAGGCTGCTGAGCTTTGCCGGGCGCTGATCAAAGAGGGCGCAACCGTGCAGGTGGTGATGACTGAAGGGGCTGAGCAGTTCATCACCCCGGTCACTATGCAGGCCCTGAGCGGGCGCAGTGTGTACACCAGCCAGTGGGACGCGCGCGAGCCTAACAATATGCCGCACATTAACCTCAGCCGCGA
>JANPDG010000060.1:0-8443 GCA_031431335.1 Polaromonas sp.
GCGCAGTCTTCCGCCGAGTGCGCCATTGGTCCGGCTTGATCAAGGCTGGAGGCAAAGGCTACCATGCCGTATCGGCTGGCGCGGCCATAGGTGGGCTTGATGCCAGTGATGCCGCAAAACGCAGCGGGTTGGCGAATGGAGCCGCCCGTGTCGGTGCCCGTGGCAGCGGCGCACAGGCCTGCCGCCACAGCGGCTGCGCTGCCGCCAGACGAGCCACCGGGCACGCGGCTGGTGTCCCACGGGTTGAGCACTTTTTTGTAGGCCGAGTTTTCGTTGGCCGAGCCCATGGCAAACTCGTCGCAGTTGAGCTTGCCCAAGGTCACCGCGCCCTGCGCCGCCATTTGGCTTACTACTGTGCTATTGAACGGTGAGCGGTAACCGCTGAGCATGATGGACCCGGCAGTGGTGGCGAAGTCGCTGGTAACGAAGATGTCTTTGTGGGCAATGGGCACGCCCAGCAGCGGGGCGACCTCACCAGCGGCGAGGCGCGCGTCGGCGGCGCGGGCTTGCGCCAAAGTGACGGCCTCGTCAGTGGCCAAAAATGCACCCAGGTGAGCGTGCTGCTGCATGCGCGCCAAATAGTGCTGGCTTAGCTCGACAGCAGAGACTTTTTTAGCGGCCAGTTGCTTGGCCAATTCGGCTACGCCAAAAGTATGCAGTTGGGTCATGGCGCGGCCTTATTCGATCACTTTGGGAACCAAAAACAGGCCCCGCTCAACAGCCGGGGCACTGCGCTGGTTGGCGCCCCGTTGGTCAGGCTCGCTGGCTATGTCAGCGCGCAGGCGCAGGGCGATGTCATGGATCACGGCAACTGGGTGAGCCAGCGGCTCGATGCCGGTGGTGTCGACCGCGCGCATTTGCTCCACGATGTCAAAAAAGCCATTGATTTGGCCCAGCATGCGCTGCGACTCTTCGGGCTGGAGTTCTAGCCGCGCCAGGTTGGCAATGCGGTCAATGTCTTGCGAATTCAGGGCCATGGGGATCACAACAATCTTTTGAACAATCTGGAAAAACGCCTGCGCGCGGTCTACTTGGGCTGCCAGGGCTTTGTAAGCCCGTGTTTCTGCATCAAAAATAAGAGCAAAAACGGCCGTTTCAAGCGAGTTATGCACAGGGGATGCGGTATTATCCTGCCTTTAGGGTAAATGCCTTCAACACGGGCTAATTTGCACCAAAAAACGGTTTTTTATAATTTTAAGTTGTAGTGCAGCGATGTTGCAGCCCAATGGCGCACCATGCTGGAGAGGAATAGAAGATGTTTGCAGCTTTCCGTCGGTACTTTTCTACCGATTTGGCGATTGACCTTGGCACCGCCAACACCCTGATTTTTGTACGCGACAAGGGCATTGTTTTGGACGAGCCTTCGGTTGTGGCGATTCGCCATGAAGGCGGCCCCCAAGGCAAAAAGACTATTCAGGCCGTTGGCAAAGAAGCCAAGGCCATGCTGGGCAAGGTTCCCGGCAACATCGAAGCCATTCGCCCGATGAAAGACGGGGTGATCGCCGATTTCACCGTCACCGAGCAAATGCTCAAGCAGTTCATCAAAATGGTGCATCCGCGCTCCATGATGCGCCCCAGCCCGCGCATCATCATTTGCGTGCCTTGCGGCTCTACCCAAGTCGAGCGCCGCGCTATCCGCGAAAGCGCCTTGGGCGCGGGCGCTTCCGAGGTGTATTTGATCGAAGAGCCGATGGCGGCAGCTATTGGCGCAGGCTTGCCCGTCAGCGAGGCCAGCGGCTCGATGGTGGTGGACATTGGCGGCGGCACCACCGAGGTGGGCGTGATCTCGCTGGGCGGCATGGTCTACAAAGGCTCGGTGCGCGTAGGTGGCGACAAGTTTGACGAAGCCATCATCAACTACATTCGCCGCAACTACGGCATGCTGATTGGCGAGCCCACCGCAGAGGCGATCAAAAAGCAAATTGGCTCGGCCTTTCCCGGCTCTGAAGTCAAAGAAATGGAAGTCAAGGGCCGCAACCTGTCCGAAGGCGTGCCGCGCAGCTTTACCATCAGCTCCAACGAAATTTTAGAAGCGCTGACCGACCCGCTGAACAACATTGTCTCGGCTGTGAAAAACGCACTGGAGCAAACCCCCCCCGAGCTGGGCGCAGACATTGCCGAGCGCGGCATGATGCTCACCGGCGGTGGCGCGCTGCTGCGCGACCTAGACCGCTTGCTGGCCGAAGAAACCGGCCTGCCCGTGCTGGTGGCTGAAGACCCGCTGACCTGTGTGGTGCGCGGCTGCGGTATTGCGCTGGAGCGCATGGAGCGCTTAGGCTCGATCTTCACTTCGGAATAATTTACCCGGACTCACGACCGTGCCATTAGGCACCCTTGACCGCTCCCCCCCCGCCTTTTTTAAACAAGGGCCGTCGGCGTTCTCTAAGCTGATGTTTTTCAGCGCTTTGGCACTTTTCTTGATGGTGGCCGATGCGCGCTTTAAAGTGACGCAGCCTCTGCGTGCAGCCATATCAACCGTGCTCTATCCTGCGCAATGGTTGGCCATGCGGCCCGTGCTGCTGGCACAAGATGGGGGCGCGTACTTTGAGTCTTTGCAAAGCGCGCAGCGCTCGCAAGAAGATATCCGTAAGAAGCTAGCACTGCAAGCCCAGCGTGCAGCCCAAGTCGAGCAACTGTCATTAGAAAATACACGTCTGCGTAAACTGCTTGCGCTGCGCGGGCAAATTACGACCACTGCTCAGGCCGCTGAAGTGCTGTATGACGCTGCTGACCCCTACACACGGCGTATCGTCATCGACAAGGGGCTCACGCAAGGCATCAAGCCAGGCTCTCCAGTGATCGACGAAGTAGGTGTGCTGGGACAGGTGACGCGCGTCTACCCCTTGGTGAGCGAAGTCACGCTACTGGTCGACCGCGAACACACAATTCCTGTGCTCAATACCCGCACTGGAGCGCGCAGTGTGGTGTACGGTGACCCGGTAAGCCATGGCGGCAGCCTGGAGCTACGTTTTATGGCGGGCAATGCAGACGTGCAGCAAGGCGATATCTTGGCTACCAGTGGTGTAGATGGTGTGTACCCAGCAGGGTTGTCGGTGGCACGAATTGACAAAATCGAGCGCCGCGCTGACTCGGCTTTTGCGCGTATTTACTGCCAGCCGTTGGCGCTGATTCACAGCACCAAACATGTGATGGTGATAGACCCGGTTGCAGCGCAAATTCCAGATCGGCCCGTACCTGCACCCGCACCTGTGGTTGGCAAGAAAGGGGCTGCAAAATGATCATGCGTTCTGGCCAACAGCTTTTGCTACCCGCAAATCCACTTTTTATTTGGAGCAGCTTGCTGGTAGCGATGCTGCTGAATTTTTTAGTCTCTACGGCGGCAGGTCGCGTGCCTTATGTACCCGACTTGGTGGCTTTGGTGTTGGTATTTTGGTCTGTGCACCAACCCCAGCGCGTTGGCATTGGCATTGCATTTTGTTTTGGCTTGGCGATGGATGTGCAGCAGGGGGCGTTGCTGGGACAGCATGCGCTGTGCTATTCGGCATTGAGCTTTGGAGCCATCGTTGTGCACCGCCGCTTGCTGTGGTTTAGCGTTCCGTCACAGGCTTTGCAAGTGTTGCCTTTGTTTTTGGCGGCACATGCGTTAGAACTGGTCATGCGGATGTTGGGTGGCGGCACATTTCCGGGGTTGATGACGTTTTTGGCACCTGCGCTTGAAGCCTTGCTCTGGCCTGTGGTCTCTATCCTGCTGCTGGCACCGCAGCGCCGTGCGCCCGATCCAGACGCAAACCGTCCGCTGTAGCACGGTAACTTGCCATGACTGAACTGCGTAATGTCGAAGCAGAGCTGGTACGGTTTCGCCGCCGGGTGCTGGTGGCCAGCTTGATGGTGATCGCTGCGTTTGGTTTGCTGGCTTCGCGGCTGGTGTATTTGCAGGTCGTGCGCCATGAAGACCTCAATGAACAAGCCGAGAGCAACCGAACAGCGGTGGTGCCCATTGTGCCCAACCGC
This sequence comes from Polaromonas sp., assembly GCA_031431335.1. Classification (GTDB taxonomy): domain Bacteria; phylum Pseudomonadota; class Gammaproteobacteria; order Burkholderiales; family Burkholderiaceae_C; genus JAAFIP01. The sequence goes on from JANPDG010000060.1 coordinate 3,973, forward strand.
GGCTTGATACTGGACCGCAATGGTTTGATTTTGGCCACTAATTATTCAGCCTACACGCTAGAGATTACGCCGTCTAAAGTGGCGAGTCTAGAAGATACGATTGAGCAACTCAGTGCGGTGGTTGACATTACGGCGCGTGACCGCAGGCGGTTTAAAAAGCTTTTGGACGAGTCTAAAAGCTTTGAATCTTTGCCCATCCGTACGCGCTTGTCCGATGAAGAGGTGGCTAAGTTTGCGGCGCAACGCTTTCGCTTTGTTGGGGTAGACATCAAGGCGCGCCTATTTCGAACCTACCCTTATGGTGAAGTGGCAAGCCATGTGGTGGGCTACATTGGCCGCATCAACCAACGCGAAAAAGAAGCCATCGAAGAGGGCGACGAAGAAGAGCAAATCAACTACAAAGGCACCGAATACATTGGCAAGCTAGGCGTTGAGCAAAGCTTTGAAAAACAACTGCACGGCACGACAGGTGTCGAAGAGATGGAAACCTCTGCAGGTGGCCGTGCCGTCCGCAAGCTAGCCAGCACACCCGCCACGCCAGGCAACACCATTCAGCTGTCGATTGATATCAAGCTGCAAAAGCTGGTAGAAGAAATGTTTGGCCAAAGGCGCGGCGCACTGGTGGCCATTGACCCGCGCAATGGCGAGGTGCTGGCGTTTGTCAGCAAGCCCACCTTTGACCCCAACTTGTTTGTAGAAGGCATCGACACAGAGAACTGGGCCTTGCTCAATGAGTCAATTGACAAACCGCTGCTCAATCGGGCACTGCGCGGCACCTACCCGCCCGGCTCTACCTACAAGCCATTCATGGCCATGGCGGCACTAGAAACAGGCAAGCGCACGGCAGGAACCATCATCAATGACGCGGGCTCGTGGACTTTTGGCGGCCACACTTTTCGCAGCCACGGCGATGGCGGGCTGGGCGCTGTCGACATGTACCGCAGCATTGTGAAATCAAGCAATGTGTATTACTACTCTCTTGCCAATGAGCTGGGCGTAGATGCCATGTACGATTTTATGAAGCCGCTCAGTTTTGGCCAGTACACAGGCATTGATATCAACGGCGAGGTGCGCGGCGTGTTGCCAAGCACCGAATGGAAGCGCAATGCCTACAAAAAGCCTGAGCAAAAAAAATGGTACGCAGGCGAGACGATATCTTTAGGCATTGGGCAAGGCTACAACACATTTACGATGCTGCAGTTAGCCCAGGCTACCGCTGTATTGGCCAATGCAGGCATCAAACACAAGCCGCGCTTGGTGATCGCAACGCAAGACTCCATGCTGCGCCAACGGGTGCCCGTTCCACCAGATCCGCCTATCGATTTAGGCTATAAACCAGAAAACGTGGCAGTGGTTCACAGAGCTTTGGTGGGCGTGACAACCGATGGCACATCTGCCCGTGTGTTTGCTGGTGCAGGCTATGTGAGCGGCGGAAAAACAGGCACAGCCCAAGCCGTCACGATTGGTCAAAAAGAAAAATACGACGCCCGCAAACTCGAAGAGCAGCAACGTGACCACGCGCTGTACATGGCGTTTGCACCCGCACAATCGCCGCAAATTGCGATTGCTGTGATTGTGGAAAATGCTGGATTTGGAGCAGAGCATGCTGCACCTATCGCGCGGCGTGCCTTTGATTATTGGTTGCTGGGCCAGTATCCTAGTGAGCAAGATATGGCGGCTGTACAAAAAGGGCAAGCCTCAGCGCCGATTGGCAAGCCCCGCTTGGCAGCAGATATTCCATGGCCTGCTGCCAGCGCTGGGCCTGCAGGCTCCAGTGTGTCGTCAAACACTGTCACCAGCGTTAAAAATGCCCCTTGATTGATGTTTGCAGCACGCTGGCGCGGCCTGCCGCTAGCCGTGCTGCGCTCACAGCGCAGGCCCACCAAACAAAAAGGCTAGCCTGGTAGGCTAGCCTTTTTTGCATCTAACGTGCGCACAGGTGATGCGCCGCTGGGTATTGTGTCTCCTCGTGCCCTCAGGTTCGGCAAGCCGATCTAAGTAATGACAATGTAGGCCGATTCACTTGTGTTGGGCATCAGGATTTTCCCTTTGGGGACAACCCTGTGCCGCCAGTCGCAGGCGCGCTTTAACCACGCTCTACGCGAAGCTACACGCCCTGGATAATCCATCGAGCGGCTTTCTCGGCCATCATCAAAGTGGGGCTGTTGGTGTTGCCACTGGTAATCAAAGGCATGGCGCTGGCATCGACCACGCGCAAGCCCCTGACCACACCGCCCGCGCCGTCGCGCACACGCAGGTGTGAGTCCAGCACAGCCATCGGGTCGTTGGCCTGGCCCATTTTGGCGGTGCCCACGGGGTGAAAAATAGTCGTGCCGATATCGCCTGCCAGCTGGGCCAGTTCGTCGTCGGTTTGATACTGCACACCCGGCTTGTGCTCTTGCGGTTGGTAGGCCGCCAAGGCGGGCTGGGACACGATGTTGCGCGTGATGCGCAGACTGTCTGCCGCCACTATGCGGTCCTCAGCCGTGCTCAAATAATTGGGCGCAATCGCAGGGGCATCTTCAAATTGGTGGGTGACAATATGCACACTGCCTCGGCTGGTAGGTTTTAAGTTGCACACGCTGGCCGTAAACGCTGCAAAGGAGTGCAGCGGTTGCCCAAAAGCATCCAAGCTCAAAGGCTGCACATGGTATTGAATATTAGGGTAGGGCTGATCGGGACTGCTGCGGGTAAAGGCACCGAGTTGGCTGGGCGCCGAGCTCATCGGGCCTGTGCGCTTGAGCGCATACTCCAAACCAATTTTGGCCTTGCCCCACAGCGAGTTAGCCATGGTGTTGAGCGTGTCGACGCCTTGCACTTTGTATATGGCGCGGATCTGTAAATGGTCTTGCAAATTAGCACCCACGCCAGGCGCATCCACCGCCATCGGCACCCCGCGCTCCTGCAGCAGCTGGGCCGGGCCAATACCCGAGAGCTGCAAAATCTGTGGACTGCCGATGCTGCCTGCACTCAAAATGACCTCGCAGTTTGCGCTGGCTGTCACCATCTCGCTGCCATTCCACACCTGCACGCCAGTGCACTGCTGGCTGCCGTCAGCAGATTTTTCAATCACTAGGCGCGCCACTTGCGCGGCAGTCCACAGCTCAAAGTTAGGCCTGCCGTAGCACTGCGGACGCAAAAAAGCTTTGGCTGCGTTCCACCTAAAGCCATCTTTTTGGTTGACTTCAAAATAGCCTACGCCTTCGTTGTCGCCACGGTTAAAGTCGTCTGTGGCGGGCACGCCCGCTTGCACCGCGGCTTGCGCAAAGGCGTCCAAAATATCCCAGCGCACGCGCTGCTTTTCAACGCGCCATTCACCGCCCACACCTCTGTCTACCAAGCCTTTGCTGCTGGCCTGCGTTTTGCGGGTGTTTTTGCCGTGAAAACGCGCAAGCTCAGCGGCATCTTTGTGCTGCGCGCCCTTGTCAAAGCCGTAGTGGTCTTCGTGCGCCATAAAGTCAGGCAGGCAGTGGTTCCAGCTCCACGCATCGTCAGCCGTGAGCTGTGCCCACTGGTCGTAGTCATTGGCCTGGCCGCGCATATAAATCATGCCGTTGATGCTGCTCGAGCCGCCCAGCACCTTGCCGCGCGGATAGCCTAGCTGCCTGCCGTTCAGGCCTTTTTCAGCCTGGGTTTTGTAAAGCCAGTCGGTGCGCGGGTTGCCAATGCAATACAAGTAGCCCACGGGAATATGAATCCAGTGGTAGTCGTCTTTGCGGCCCGCCTCAATCAGCAGCACACGTTTGTTTTTATCTTTGCTTAAGCGGTTGGCCAGCAAACAGCCCGCCGTGCCTGCGCCAATGATGATGTAGTCGAAAGTAGGATTAGCCATGAAGCATTGAGGATAAATTAAGTCTTGCCGCGCGCTCAAGCTGTAGTGCCAAGCTGGGGTGAAAGTACAGCTGCGGCCGCTGCGCCATCTGCTGCATGAATTGTCGGCGTTTAACAGCGTAAAGCGCTTCGGGCACAAAACTATATTCATGGCGCACCTGCAGGCCATACTCTGCAAATCGCGCAGGCGATGAGGCCAAAATAGCAAGGTCTATATCGAGTAAGGCTTGGCAGTCGCTGTCATGCGGCGTGGGCGCGTGGCCCTTGGTTGCCAAGATGCGCTGCGCCAAACGCTGGCGGGGCGCTGCCGGCAGATCAACAAACCATTGCAACGCCAGCTGCGCGCTGCGCTCCTCATTGTCATGTGCCTGCGGGTCATACACCACATCGTGCAGCCAAATAGCCAGCTCAATGTCATCTGGCGACTGCACCTGGTTTGCCACGCCGTCCAGCAGCGCAAGACACTCGCCAATATGCTGCGCCGTATGGTACGCCCGCACCGGCTCTGAGTAAGCCGCTTGCAGCACGGCAAACTGCGCGCTGGCCTGCGGCGCGCCAAGGCGCGTGCACAGCGCCGTCCAGCGCGAAGGAGTGAAAAGATTTTCAACCATCGCGCAGCGGGTTATTTGCTGGTCGGCAT
>JANPDG010000061.1:0-9776 GCA_031431335.1 Polaromonas sp.
CGTGCAGGTGGTGATGACTGAAGGGGCTGAGCAGTTCATCACCCCGGTCACTATGCAGGCCCTGAGCGGGCGCAGTGTGTACACCAGCCAGTGGGACGCGCGCGAGCCTAACAATATGCCGCACATTAACCTCAGCCGCGAAGCGGACGCGATCGTGATTGCACCTGCGTCGGCTGACTTTATGGCCAAGCTATTGCATGGGCGGGCAGATGATCTACTGAGCTTGATGTGCTTAGCCCGTCCTCGAGGAGACGCGGCGCGTGAGCACGCGGACGTAGCGCGTGAGCATGCGGATTCGCTGCAAGGCAGTGCCAAGCCAGTACCGCTGCTGATAGCTCCCGCCATGAACCGCGAAATGTGGTCGCACCCAGCTACCCAGCGCAACATGGCGCAGTTGGCCTCTGATGGCGCGCACATGCTGGGCGTGGGCAGTGGCGACCAAGCTTGCGGCGAGACGGGGGACGGGCGCATGCTGGAGCCTGCGCAGTTGCTAGATGACATCATTGCGTTTTTTCAGCCTAAAGTGTTGGCAGGGCAACATGTGCTAATCACTGCGGGGCCGACGTTTGAGGCGATTGACCCGGTGCGGGGCATTACCAACCTGTCCAGTGGCAAGATGGGCTTTGCGCTCGCACGCGCTGCGCGCGAGGCCGGCGCACAGGTGACGCTGGTGGCCGGGCCGGTGAGCCTGCCCACGCCGCGCGGTGTGACGCGCATTGATGTGAAGTCTGCGATCAATATGCTGGACGCTACAGTGCCCTTGGCGTTAACCGCCACCGTGTTCATTGCGTGCGCCGCAGTGGCAGACTGGCGGCCAGCGAATGCGGCAGTGCACAAGATTAAAAAAGACGGCACAGGCAACACCTCCACGCTGCAATTTACCGAAAACCCCGACATACTGGCAACTATCGCTCAGAGTGACCGCGCTACCAGCGGCACGTTGTTTTGCATAGGCTTTGCCGCCGAAAGCGAAAACCTGCTGCAACACGCCATCGCCAAGCGCGAGCGCAAGGGCGTGCCGCTGCTGGTGGGCAACATCGGCCCCGCTACCTTTGGCCAAGACGACAATGCACTGCTGCTAGTCGATGCCCACGGCAGCCAAGAGCTGGCACGCGCACCCAAGCTGCCCTTGGCGCGGCAGCTGGTGCATGAAATTGCGCAGCGGCTCAAGACGCGCTGAACTTTGCAAAGAGGACTGCTCATAACGCATCTCGCATCGCTTAAAATAGTGTGAAATTCACAAGGTTTTCCGACGTGGATATTCATTAGTTTGCTATTAAAAATATAGTAATTAAGCATTTCAAACAGCCGTTGCCGTAGCGCAGCGCATTCATTTTTCTACAGTGGTACCCATGAAAATCGACGTTAAAGTTCTCGACCCGCGCCTTGAGGGCAATTTGCCCACCTACGCCACCCCTGGCAGTGCAGGGCTTGACCTGCGGGCCTGCTTGAGCGAGCCGCTGACCCTGCAGCCTAACGCATGGCAGCTGGTGCCTACGGGAATGGCTATATTTTTAAACGATCCTAATTTTGCTGCGCTCATCTTGCCGCGCTCGGGCATGGGTCACAAGCACGGCATCGTGCTGGGTAACCTTGTGGGCCTGATCGACAGTGACTACCAAGGCCAGCTCATGGTGAGCGCGTGGAACCGCTCGACGGTTGCCTTTACCATCGAGCCTATGGAGCGTATTGCGCAGCTGGTGATCGTGCCGGTGGTGCAGGCGCAGTTTAATATCGTGACTGAGTTTCCTGCCTCGCAGCGCGGCGAGGGCGGTTATGGCTCTACGGGCAAGGCTTAAAGTATGGGCCGTTCACGCAAAAAGAATGCAGGTTTGCCTAAGCCACCCGTGCTCAACGAAGACGGTACGGTCAAGGTGTATCCACCGCCGCCTAAGCTGTATGTGGAGTCGCTCGACCTAGAGGCGCAGGGCATTGCGCGCATCAGCAGCGACGATGAAAACGATGCTGACAATGGCAAAGTGGTGTTTATTGAAGGTGCGTTGCCGTATGAAACGGTGAGTGCGCAAATTCACCGCAAAAAGAACAACTGGGAGATGGGCACACTGACCCAGATTCACAAAGAATCATCTCAGCGCGTCACGCCTGGCTGCCCTCACTTTGGCCTGCACCAAGGCGCATGTGGCGGCTGCAAAATGCAGCACCTGGAAGCCAGCGCGCAAGTGGCAGTCAAAGCCCGCGCCCTAGAAGACCAGCTGTGGCACTTGGCCAAGGTCAAGCCTGAAGTCGTTTTGCGCCCCATCTCTGGCCCCACTTGGGGCTACCGCTACCGTGCGCGGCTGTCTGTGCGCTACGTGATTAAAAAAGGCGAGGTGCTGATTGGCTTTCATGAGCGTAAGAGCCGCTATGTCGCCGACATTAAGAGCTGCGCCATCTTGGTGCCGCATGTCAGCGCGATGCTGCTGCCGCTGCGCGCCTTGATCGCCAGCATGGATGCGCGCGAGACTACGCCGCAGATCGAACTGGCCTGCGGCGACACCGTCACCGCACTGGTGCTGCGCCACTTGGAGCCGCTCAGCGAGGGTGACCTTACCAAGCTGCGTGCCTTTGCTAGTGCGCACAAGGTGCAGTGGTGGTTGCAGTCCAAAGGCCCTGAGACGGTCAAACTGCTGGACGAGGGCGGTGAGGTGCTGAGCTACGCACTGCCCGACTTTGGTATCACCATGCCTTTTAAGCCTACTGACTTTACGCAGGTCAATCCGCAAATCAACCGCGTGCTGGTGACCCGCGCACTGCGGCTGCTGGATGTGCAAAAGCATGAGCGGGTGATTGACTGGTTTTGCGGCCTGGGCAACTTTACGCTGCCGCTGGCCACCCTAGCGCGCGAGGTGTTGGGCATAGAGGGCAGCGATGCGCTGGTGGCGCGCGCACAGGACAATTTAATGCAGAATTGGAAAGAAAATGGGCAGTTTTCCGACGTGGATATTAATAAGTATGCTACTAAATTTGTAGCACGTAACCTGTTTGACATGACCGGGCAGATGCTGATTGCCGATGGCGATGCAGACAAATGGCTGGTCGACCCGCCGCGCGAAGGCGCATTTGCACTGGTCAAAGCCTTGGCCGACTTGCACCAGCAGCGCATGGGCGAGGCGGTGGATGTGGAAGAAGGCAAGGCAGCTCCTGTGCCTGGCGATTTGACTCGCTGGACGCCGCCCAAGCGCATCGTGTACGTCAGCTGCAACCCTGCCACCCTGGCGCGCGATGCGGGCATATTGGTGCACAAGGCAGGCTACCGCTGCACGGCTGCGGGCATGGTGAATATGTTTCCACACACCGCACATGTGGAGAGCATGGCGGTGTTTGAGCTGGCTTAATATAACGACTCGGGTGGCAGGCTAGGGCGGTAAGCTAAGGCATTGTGCAGTCGATAGCGGGCTGCGGCGGGTCTGGCAGCGGTGGCACTAAAAACGCATAGCTGCGGGTGTATTTTGACTGCACCTTTTTGTCACCGCAGATAGCGCTCTTGTAGCGCGACTTGCGCGCTGCATCCAGCGCTGCGTCGTCCAAGCGGCTAAAGCCTGACGATTGCGCTACCCGCGCATTCACGGCTTGGCCATTCACATCCACTTCAAAGCTGATCTGCACGCGGCCCGTTTCCTCTAGACCCTTCATCTGCATGGTGTAGACAGGAGTGACGGAATAAACGGGTTCAGCGGCGATGCCAATGGTTTTGGGTAGGGTATTGGCCGCTGTAGCCGCTCCAGCAACTGCGCCTGTGGATACATTAGCGACCGTTGGCGATGGTTTGGCTGGCGCTGCAGCTGCAGACTCGGCTGCAGGGCTGCTGAGCGATTGCGAAGTGGGCGTTGCTGTGGCAGCTGGTAAGGCTTTAGCTTGCTCGGGTGCTGGCTTAGTGGGGGCAGGTAAAGGCTTGTGTGTAGTAACGACTGTAGTTTTCGGCGGCAATACCGGTGTGGGTATGGGTGTGGGTGTGGGTGCAGTAGCCTCAGCCTGCGGCACCTGTGCAGGCGGCAGTAATAGCCGCGCCACCACAGCGGGCGGCTCGCGCGCTGTTTGGGGCTGCGCCGTGTAGCGGCCCACAGCCCACAGCGCCGCGCCATGCAGCGCCGCGATGCCTATTGCGATAGCGGTAAGACGTTGCCAAGATTGCATAAGCCTCAAGTGTAGATGCAACGCGAACCCAAGCCATGCCAGCGCCCAATCCCGAGGCGCACCACAGGCTATTAACCTATCGCTACACTGCAGCAATGCAATGGGTAGTTTGGCTTAAAAAAGACTTGCGTTTGAGCGACCACGCGCCCCTCGTGTGGGCGGCTGAGCAGGCGCGCTTGCGCGATCACCCTGCTGCGGGCGTACTGGCGCTGTGGGTGTATGAGCCAGACATGTGGACGCAACCTGATGCATCAGCGCGCCATCTTGGATTTGCCAATGAGTGTTTATCAGAGCTGCAAACGCACATTGCCAGCAGCGGCGGCGCACTGCTGCGCATGCACGGCGAGATGTGCCAAGTGCTGGAGAAGCTTAAGACTGCAATCGGCCCATTCACATTGGTCAGCCACGAAGAAACAGGCAACGCCTGGAGCTACGAGCGCGACAAAGCAGTTGCACGGTGGTGCAAGAGCAGCGGTCTAGAGTGGCGTGAGTTTGCCAGTAACGCCGTGGTACGCGCCCTGCATGCGCGCGGGGGCGGGCGTGACCGCTGGAGCGCGCACTGGGCAGCGCGCATGCAAGCTACTCCACTAGACACACCACACAATTTACCTTGGGTGCAGCTACTAGTTGCATTACAAGCCATGCACTGTGGTGAGCAGTCTGCCCAGCAGCTGGGCCTGCAAGATGTGGATGCACCGCACAGGCAAAAAGGCGGACGCAGCGAAGTCGAAGGTGATTTATTTTCCTTCCTTGGCCACCGAGGCCAAAACTACCGCTTTGAAATGTCCAGCCCCCTCACGGGTGCCGACAGCTGCTCGCGCCTGTCGCCACACCTCGCCTGGGGCACGCTGTCAGTCAAAGAGGCAGTGCACGCCACTTGGGCACGGCGCAGCCAGCTGATGGCCATGCCGCGAGAGGATAGGCCCACAGGGTTTTTAGCATCGCTTAAAAGCTTTGAAAGCCGCTTGCACTGGCACTGCCACTTTATTCAAAAGCTAGAAAGTGAGAGCGCCATTGAGTTTCGCAATGTGCACCGGGGCTTTGACAACCTGCGCAACGAAGGCGTGCTGCAGCCTGAAGAAGAAACCAAGCTGATAGCGTGGGCCACAGGCTGCACAGGTTATCCGTTTGTTGATGCGTGCATGCGCAGCTTGGTTGCCACGGGGTGGATTAACTTTCGCATGCGCGCCATGCTGGTCAGCTTTGCCAGCTACCACCTGTGGCTGCACTGGCGGGCTACCGGCTGCCACCTGGCGCGTTTGTTTACCGACTACGAGCCCGGCATTCACTGGAGCCAGTTTCAAATGCAAAGCGGCGTCACGGGCATCAACACCGTGCGCGTGTACAACCCCGTCAAACAAAGCTATGACCAAGACCCAGACGGTGTTTTTATCCGCACTTGGCTGCCCGAGCTCTCTGGCCTAGCGCCAGAGTTTATTCACGAGCCGTGGAAAGCCTCTACGCCGCCAGCCAACTACCCAGCGCCTATCGTCGACTTGCAAACCGCTGCCCGCGCTGCCAAAGAGCGCATCTACGGCAAGAAGGCTGAAAAAGCAGTCAAAGACGAAGCGCGCCAGGTGTACCAAAAGCACGGTTCACGCAACCCTGCGCGCGAGGGTGTACGTAAAACTGCAACCTCGCGCAAGGCAAAGTCTGCAAGTGACACCACGCATCAACTGAGCTTGGATTTGTAAGATTTTCAGGCAGTTTTCCGACGTGGATATTCAATAGTTTGCTACAAATACTATAGTAAATAATGCAAAGCTGCTAGTACACGAGTCGCTCCGGCTTAATCTCTTGCAATATCGTAGTGGCAATTTCTTCAATCGACTTGGTGGTGGTGCTCAGCCAGCGAATGCCCGCACGGCGCATCATGGCTTCGGCTTCGGACACTTCCATGCGGCAGTTGTTCAGGTCGGCGTATTTGGAGTGGGGTCTGCGCTCGTTGCGTATCTCGCTTAAGCGCTCGGGCAAGATGCTCAGGCCAAATATTTTCTTCTTGTGTGGAGTCAAAGCAGGCGGCAAATGCTGGCGCTCAAAGTCCTCTGGGATCAGTGGGTAGTTGCTGGCTTTGAGGCCATATTGCATGGCCAAATACAGCGAAGTAGGTGTTTTGCCGCTGCGGCTGACCCCCACCAAGATCACATCCGATTGTTCTAGGTCTTTGTTGCTCTGCCCGTCATCGTGGGCCAAGCTAAAGTTAATTGCCTCGATCCGGTCGTGGTAAGCCTTGCTTTTGCTCACATCGCTGAACCTGCCAATACGGTGGTTGCTTTTAATGCCCAGCTCGACCTCCAGCGGGTTCACAAACGTGCCAAACATGTCCAGCAGCATGCAGCTGTCTTTACAGCCCTCGGTGATGACTTGCAGCACCTCCATGTTGACCAAGGTGGTGAACACAATGGGCTTTTTACCCTCAGTCTCTGCCGTGTGCTTGATCTGGCGCACAGCCTGGTGGGCTTTGTCCACCGTGTCCATGAACGGCAGGCGTATATGGCGCGGCTCGATGGCGAACTGGGCCAAAATAGCATTACCAAAGGTCTCGGCAGTGATGCCAGTGCCATCAGACAGGAAGAAAACGGTACGATTGGGCATAAAAAAGGGTTTTTAGAGGTGTTTTGGTTCAGTAATTTGCAAGTCAGAATAACGCAAAGCCGACCTACAATGTGTGCATTATCTAAATTTTATGCACCACACCAGCTTATTACAACAAAACCAAAGCTCTGGCTCTCGCAGCCTAGCGGGGTGCCGTGCGTCCGATGTCACCGCAGCAGCGCAGTGCGCAGCCGTTGATGGACTCGCACAACCAGATTTAACTTTAGGAGCTTCCCCATGTCTGCACTCTTCTCACCGACCGCCTTGGTCGTTCCGCTTGAGAACCTAAGAAATAGCGACGTCGAGTCGGTAGGCGGTAAAAACGCTTCTCTTGGCGAAATGATTTCGCAGTTGCCCACCGGCGTCAAAGTGCCCACGGGCTTTGCCACCACAGCGCATGCCTTTCGTGCGTTTTTAAAACATGCGGGCCTGGACGACAAAATTAACGCCAAGCTGAACGCTCTGAACACTGACGATGTGCGCGCGCTGGCCACAGTAGGTGGCGAGATTCGCGCGATGGTCGAAGCCCAGCCTTTCCCGGCTGATTTAGAAAAAGCCATTCGCGACGCATTTGCTACCTTAAGCGCTGGTAACTCTGCTGCGTCGTTCGCAGTGCGCTCGTCCGCCACGGCTGAGGATTTACCTGACGCATCGTTTGCAGGCCAGCAAGAAAGCTTTTTGAACGTTGCGGGCATTGACACCGTGCTGCACAAAGTCAAAGAAGTGTTTGCATCGCTGTACAACGACCGCGCCATCAGCTACCGCGTGCACAAAGGCTTTGCCCATGCTGACGTAGCGCTGTCCGCAGGCGTGCAGCGCATGGTGCGCTCAGATACAGGCGCTGCGGGTGTGATGTTTACCATGGACACCGAAAGTGGCTTTGACCAAGTGGTGTTTATCACTAGCAGCTACGGCCTGGGCGAAACAGTGGTGCAGGGCGCTGTGAATCCCGATGAATTTTATGTGCACAAGCCCATGCTGGCCGCTGGCAAGCGCGCGCTCATTCGCCGTAACTTGGGCTCTAAGCTGATTCAAATGGTATTCGCATCAGCTGAAGACAAAGCGAAGTCGGGCAAGCTGGTGCAAACCATCGACGTGCCCACCGAACAGCGCAACCGCTACAGCTTGACCGATGCCGATGTAGAGCAGTTAGCCAAATACGCCGTCATCATCGAGCAACACTACGGCCGCGCAATGGACATTGAATGGGGTAAAGACGGCACCGATGGAAAAATTTATATTTTGCAAGCCCGGCCAGAGACAGTCAAAAGCCAGTCCGCAGGCAAAGCAGAGATGCGCTACAAGCTCAAAAACCGTGGCACCGTACTGGCCGAAGGCCGCGCCATTGGCCAAAAAATTGGCACAGGTAAAGTGCGCTACGTCACCGACATCAGCCAGATGGATCAAGTGCAAGACGGCGACATTTTGGTCACCGACATGACCGACCCCAACTGGGAGCCAGTAATGAAGCGCGCCAGCGCGATTGTGACCAACCGAGGTGGCCGCACCTGCCACGCCGCCATCATCGCGCGCGAGCTGGGCATACCCGCTGTGGTGGGCTGTGGGGATGCTACCGAGCTGCTGAAAACCGGCACCCTGGTGACCGTGAGCTGCGCTGAAGGCGATACCGGCTACATCTACGACGGCCTGCTAGACACCGAAGTGACCGAAGTGCAGCGCGGCACCATGCCCGAGATCAAAACCAAAATCATGATGAACGTGGGCAACCCCCAGCTTGCATTTGATTTTTGTCAGCTGCCCAACCAAGGCGTAGGCTTAGCGCGGCTAGAGTTCATCATCAACAACAACATTGGCGTGCACCCCAAAGCTATTTTGGACTACCCTAATGTGGATGGCGATTTAAAAAAAGCCGTAGAGTCCGTAGCCCGTGGCCACGCATCACCGCGCGCATTTTACGTAGACAAAGTGGCCGAAGGTGTGGCCACCATCGCAGCGGCCTTCTGGCCCAAACCCGTCATCGTGCGCCTGAGTGACTTCAAAAGCAACGAATACCGCAAGCTCATCGGCGGCAGCCGCTACGAGCCCGAAGAAGAAAACCCGATGCTCGGCTTTCGCGGTGCAGCGCGCTACATCAGCGCCGAGTTTGGCGAAGCCTTTGCTATGGAATGCGAAGCCATTAAGCGCGTGCGGAGCGACATGGGCCTGACCAACGTAGAGATCATGGTGCCGTTTGTGCGCACGCTGGGCCAAGCCCATGCAGTGAGCGAGCTGCTGACTAAGTGCGGCTTGGGGCGCGGCACGGGTGGGCAAGATGGCAAGGGTGAAGATCTTGGAAAAAGCACAGGCGCTTTACGCCACATCATGATGTGCGAAGTGCCAAGCAACGCCATCCTAGCCCCCCAATTTTTAGAATACTACGACGGCTTCTCAATAGGCTCCAACGACCTCACACAGCTAACACTGGGCCTAGACCGCGACTCTGGCCTAGAGCTGTTGGCCAAAGACTTCGACGAACGTGACCCCGCCGTCAAAGCGATGCTAGCAATGGCCATCAAAGCCTGCCTCGCCCAAGGCAAATACGTAGGTATCTGCGGCCAAGGCCCTAGCGACCACCCCGACTTTGCGCAATGGCTAGCTGATCTGGGCATATCGTCTATCTCGCTCAATCCGGATTCGGTGGTGGAGACTTGGAAGTTGTTGGCTGGGTAGCGGAGTCTGGCCGAGCGATGGCCAACGGCTGCGTCAAAGGCGTGACCAAGCCAAGCGCGAAACCTTCATAGAGAGCCAGAACTGGCAACAGTTCGGGCTCTTTTGCTGTGTATGCCAACCCTGATGCAGCAATATACTGTGCATTTAAACAGTATATATGCCTCCCGCGTCTAACCCCAAACTCTACAATCCGCGCCATCTTGAGCGCACGCTGCTGTACCAAGCAGTCTCTGAACACTACGCGACTCGGCTTGAACTGGCCAACGCAGGCCAGTTTGACGGGCAGGGCGATTTGCGCACCCCCAAGCCCTATGTGCGCCAAGCGTTTGCCAAGTATCTACAGTGCGGCATCTTCGCCCACGGCTTTGCCCGCGCCC
>JANPDG010000062.1:0-10584 GCA_031431335.1 Polaromonas sp.
CCCCGCCTGTCCCTGCGCGCCGCTGCCAGCCAAAACCCCGCCTCGGTCATGAAGCTCATCACCACCTATGCAGCGCTCAGCACGCTGGGCGCTGGGTTCACCTGGAAAAACCGCATTTATATCGACGGCATGATCATTCACGGCGGCGTGCTCGAGGGCAACTTGGTGCTGCGCGGCGGCGGCGACCCCAAGCTGGTGTTAGAGCGCATTCAAGACATGTTTGCCAAGGTGCAGGCCAAAGGCGTGCGCGAGATTCGCGGCGACATTATTTTGGACCGCAGCGTCTTTGCCGTGCCCGACAAAAACCCTGCTGACTTCGATGACGAGCCCCTGCGGCCGTACAACGCCGCGCCCGACGGCTTGCTGGTCAACTTCAAGTCCCTCATCTACACCTTCACCCCCGACCCCGCCAACCAGCGCGTGCTGATCAAAACCGAGCCGCCGATTGCGGGCGTTGACATACCTACCGAGCTAGCGCTCACTAACGGTGCATGTGGCGACTGGAAAACCAGTCTCAAAGCCGACTTTTTCACCCCCAGCAAAGTCAGCTTTGCAGGCCGCTACAGCGCCAGTTGCGGCGAAAAGGTCTGGCCCGTTGCCTACAGCGAGCCGCGCGCCTACGCAGCCCGCGTGATCGACGCCATGTGGCGCGCCTCGGGCGGCAGCCTGACGGGCACCGTGCGCGAAGACACCGTGCCCCGCAGCGCCCGCCCTTTGCTGACATTCGACTCACTGCCCTTGGCTGACATCATTGCCGACGTTAACAAGTACTCCAACAACGTCATGGCCCAGCAGGTGTTTTTAAGCCTGTCTGCTCACAGCAAGCTGGGCCGCGCAGGCCGCCCCGGCAGCTTTGAGGCGTCCACCCGCTCCATGGCCGCATGGTGGAGCCAAACGCTGCCCAGCGCCGCAGCGCCCACCTTAGAGAACGGCTCGGGCCTGTCGCGCAAAGAGCGCAGCAACGTGCTCTCGCTCACAGCGCTGTTGCACCACGCCGCCGCCAGCCCGCAGGCCGCCGTGTTTGCCAACTCACTCTCGGTGGCTGGCGTGGACGGCACCTCCCAGCGCATGAAAGAGCGCAACGCCGAGTCCGTAGCCCTAGGCAACGCCCAGCTCAAAACCGGCACCCTGCGCGACGTAGCCGCCGTGGCAGGCTACGCCACCGGCCACAGCGGCCAGCGCTACAGCATTGCCGCCATCATCAACCACCCCAACGCAGGCTCAGCCAGCGCCCGCCAAGCGCTGGACAAACTGGTGGAGTGGACGGTCAAAGACCGCCCGTAATGCAGGGGCATCTTGATTTAGCGTGTTTTGGAAGAAAAACAAGCGCTTTTCCGACGTGGATATTAGATAGTACGCTATTAATATTATAGTAAATAGCTGCTCAAATTTGTTCCATAAATTACCCACCACTGCGCCTGCGTGACAGCTAAGCGCTGCCCACTGGCCCGCACTGGTGTTAACCCGCTTCGCCAGATGCACGTTTCAGCCTAAGATAAAAACCTCATAAAAGTACGACCGTGCTTTTTAACCATCCCAAACCAAATGCTTGTCGTTAGCTGTTGGTTTATTTAGGAGACAAAAATGAAAAGTTGGAAGATTCTGCTCAGCGCCGTAGCCGCTGCGTTGGTGGTGGTGGGTTGTGGAGGCGGTGGTAGCAGTAGCACTACCAACTTCACCAACACCAAAGTGCGCGTGTTTGGCGACAGCTTGGCTGACAGCGGCACGTTCGGTATCAAGTTCACTGTGAACAATGCATCAGCCGGTGGCGCACCGACCAAGATTTGGCCAGAACTGGTCGCATCAAGCGTTGGGCAGTCGGTTTGCAATTTCTACAATGCGACAGGCCCAGTAACTTTTGTAGCACCTAGCGCAGCCTGCACAAGCATGGCTGTGGGCGGCGGCCGCGTATTGAGCGGGGCCGCTACTGGCGGTCCAACCAGTCCTTACTCTATTCCTACCCAAATGGCCACGGCAGCATCATTTTTAGGTGCTACAGGTACTTTTGCCGCAACTGAACTCATGTTGGTAGACGGCGGCGGCAATGACTCTGCTGATCTCGCAGGCGCATTTTTGGGCGCAACAACACCTGCAGGTCAAGTAACCTACACATTGTTTTTAAGCGCGTTGGTTCCTAATCCGACCTTAACCAATGTCCTGAGCATTCCAAACACTGGGCCTGCTCAAGCTGGTGGCTTGTATATGCAAGCTTTGGCAAATAAATTTGCTGACGACATCACTGCGTCTTTGCTAAACAAAGGCGCTAAACGCGTAGTTCTATTAAATGCACCTGCAGTGACCAACACGCCGCGCTTTAAGTTGGTATTGCAAAGCGTAGCTTCTGGCCCAGGAGGTACTGCTACTGCAGCTCAAGTTGAGGCAATCTCAAGAGGCTGGACTCAAGCCTTCAACGCCCAGTTAACTGCCCGGTTGGGTAGTGATTCACGCGTTGCCATCGTAGACTTCTTCAGCGAGTTTGATTTGCAAGTCACACCCGCAGGCGCAGCCAGCTTTGGCTTGACCAATGTAACAACACCAGCATGCCCTGTAGTTGGCGCAGATGCGCAAGGCTTGCCAGCTTATAACTTCGCTTCGTGTACTGCGGCAGCGCTAGATGCCTCTGCAATAGCAGCAACTTGGCGCACCTACGCTTTCTCTGATGGCTTTCACCCCACCCCACGCGGCCACGAGTTAGTAGCCACCGTTGTGGGTAGGGCGCTAACTGCTAAAGGCTGGCTGTAAATTAAATAGCGCTTAGTCCGAGCGCATTGCAAAAAGTAAAAGGGCCGTCGCAAGACGGCCCTTTTTTGTTGGGTGGCCTGGGCGGAATCGAACCACCGAGACAAGGATTTTCAATCCGTGAGATAGTCGCGCATTAGTGCTGTATTACTTTGAAAATCAACGACTTACGCGCTTTGAAACTCTCATTAACACCCATCAATGGGGCGTTGATGTAGGCAGTTGGCTGACGTTATTTTTTACCGTATGTGGAATCATGGTCAGGCTGTACAGTTTGAAATCGCATGAAATCTCCATCGCGAACAGCTGTGGCGCGTCGTGACTGCGTGATGCGCAAAGAATAAATGACATCGATGCCTTTTAACGGCTTAACGCTGGTGATTTTTTCCCACTTCAAGCCCGGATCTTTATAGATCTGCTCCCAGTCTAATTTCAGTAGTTTTTTGAGTGTGTCTAAGACGCGATTTCGCTCTGCTTTATCAAGCGCTAGCAGGCCTCTTAGAAACTCGGGGTTGTTTAGGTCGAGCCTGACGGGCTGGCTTTGTGGTTTGTTGGCCATGGTTCATTCCATCGAAAAGCGTATTCAGATCGGTTTCTTGTGGCTTGTTCTTTACCGTCCATTCCATGGCGGATTGCAAAGATGCAGCGGCTTGGGGTTCATGCAACCAACGTTCATTTTCAGGAATGACGATGGCTGTACGAACGAACCAAACACCTGGCTCGCGTTCTTCTACTAGAACTTGTCGGCCTGCATAGTCTTTGCCTAAAGAAATCTGGCCGTTGGTACCGATGACCTTAACGCTGGTTTTTGTTTCTATTGCTGGTGCATTCATGAGTTTCACCTCAGAAGAATAAATCTCGGACGCGCCCGAGATTGCGCGTAAATTTGTGCGTTCCTAATTTAGTGCAGCACCAAATAATTATACGCGCAAAAATCCCCTCCTGTTTTAAACACGCGAGAGTATTCAATACCCAAGGTTCTGTTCTTAGGGCGCCATACGGGCGCACTGAAGCTTAATTTATTATTTGGGACGGCAGGTGGATGGTGGAACCAAAAAAAACGGATTGTCATTTCTGATAATCCGTTGATTCCCTTAAATATTTTGGTGGCCCGGGGCGGAATCGAACCACCGACACAAGGATTTTCAATCCTCTGCTCTACCGACTGAGCTACCGGGCCAAGAGCGTTCCTAAATTGGTAGGAAGCCTTAAATTATAGCCTATACAGGGCTTTGAAATGGCAGCTGTGCGGGCTGGCGCGCTGATTTAGGCGTTGCGCTTGCTGCGGCTCAGGTCGACGCCGAGTTGTTTGAGTTTGCGGTACAGGTGGGTGCGCTCTAGGCCAGTTTTCTCGGCTACGCGGGTCATGGAGCCGCCTTCTTTGGACAGGTGGTATTCAAAATAGGCTTTTTCAAACTCGTCGCGCGCTTCGCGCAGGGGTTTGTCGAGCTGGAAGTTCTGGTTGGCTACGGGGCCGATGTCCATGATTTCGGGCAGAGTTTGCCCGCCCATCATGGCTGACTCTACAGTGAGCTCGGCGGCTTTGGGTGTGGTGGCGGTAGGCGTCATGACTTTGACGCGACTGCCTTTGGCCAGACCGTCGTTGACTGCTTTGAGCAGTTTTTGCAAAGTGATGGGTTTTTCGAGGAAGGAGTGCGCGCCAATTTTGGTGGCTTCTACGGCGGTGTCGATGGTGGCGTGGCCGCTCATCATAATGACGGGCATGCTGAGCAGGCCAGAGGCGGCCCATTCTTTGAGCAGGGTCACGCCGTCAGTGTCGGGCATCCAAATATCAAGCAGCACCAGATCGGGGGTGAAGCGCTGGCGCGCCAGGCGGGCTTGACCGGCGTTTTCTGCGACTTCGACGTTGTGTCCTTCGTCGTTGAGAATTTCCATGAGCAGGTCACGAATGCCTAGCTCGTCGTCCACTACCAATATATTTGCCATATGTTGTTTTGAGTTTGCACCGCTGTGGTGATCGCATCCAGACCTGGCTAGCTGTGGTGACGGCTCGTCAGGTGCCGCGCTTGTTGCAGATACGCGACTGTGTGTATTAAACCACAGCAAACGAAAGAATCACCTGCGCGCCGAGCACCATTTTTGTATCGTTTTCCCCTGCTGCTACACGATTAGACAAATCGACCCGTGCGCCGTGTTCATCGGCTATTTTTTTGACCACCGCCAGGCCCAAGCCAGTGCCCTTGGCTTTGGTCGTGACATAGGGCTCAAATGCGCGTTGCAATATATGGGGCGCAAAGCCTGCACCACTGTCGCGCACGATCAGGCGCACGCGCTTGCCGCTCTCGCTGAGCTGGGTGCCAATAGTCACAGTCGGCGCAGCGGCGGGTAATGTGGGGCTGGTGGTGTGTATGCGTGCGAGCGTGGCGTCTTGTGCGTTTTGCAGCAGGTTGTGGATCACTTGGCGCAGCTGCTGTGCGTCACCCAAAATCTGGGGGTGGCCGGATTCGAGTTGGCTGGTCACAGGCACTTCGCTGCCATCCGGTGCGTACAGCTGCAGTACGTCTAGCACCAGTGCGTTCAAGTCGAGTGGCTTGAGGTCGGCACTGGGCAGGCGTGCATAGTCGCGAAACTCATTGACCAGCCGCTTCATGGCGTCAACCTGATCGACAATCGTTTTGACTGACTTGGTCAAAATAGCATGCTCTGGAGCATCCAGCTTACCTTGCAGCTTCATCTCCAGGCGCTCGGCAGACAGTTGAATGGGTGTGAGTGGGTTTTTAATTTCGTGGGCTAAGCGGCGCGCTACTTCGCCCCAGGCCTGTGCACGTTGGGCTGACACCACTTCAGAAATGTCGTCAAACACCAGCAAGCGGCGCGCCTGCGGCAGCTCGGCGCCGCGTGCAATCACGCTGATGGTGTTGGCGGTGCCGGGAGCGCTCATGTTTAGCGCGCCCGCAGGGCTGGCGTGGTGGGCCAGCTCGAACGAGTGTTGCCAGTGGTCTAGGCCGTGCGAGTTGCGGTCACCTAAAAACGCATCAAACTGATGCGCCACACCTTGCGCAAACACATCCAAACCAGGCACGGTGCCAAGCGGCTTGTACTCATAAGCAGCCAAGGGCGTGCGCAGCACGCGGGTCGCGCCGGGGTTGGACGAGATGATGGTGCCAGCAGCATCGAGTACGATCACGCCGGAGGTGAGGTTGTCCAAAATGGTTTGCAAGTTGGCGCGTGACGCATCGACCTGCTCCATGCTGCGCTGGACTTGGCTGCGCGCATCTTGCAGTTGGCGCGTCATGTCGGCAAATGACCGGGTCAAGCCACCCAGCTCATCGCGGGTTTGCAGCGCAACTTTGGTTTGCAGGTCACCCGCCGCCACGCGCGCTACGCCATCTGCCAGCACCAGCAGGGGCCGCACCATTTGGTTGCCCAGCAGCACCGCCAGCAGCACCGCGCCAAACACCGCTAAAAACAAACTCAAGGTGAGTGTGCCGATGTACATTTTGCGCAAACCGCCCCGTGCGAGAGCCCGCTCTTGGTATTCTTTGTACGCCTCTTGCACGGCCAGCGCGTTGGCCACCAACGAGGGCGGCAGTACCTGCACCACCTGCAGGTAGCGCGGCTCGGCGAGCAGGCCAATGCTGTTGGCGCCCAGCACCGACAGCGCGCGCATTTTGGCCGGCCCTGTAGTGCCCACATCTTCTAAGCCGTCAATTTGAGTGACCACCCGCTTGCTGCGCGCCTGCCTGAACTGGGCAGTGGTAGGGCGCTCAGGCTGTAAGCTAAAGCGTGAGTCACCTGCGCTGGCAATGACTTGACCGTTGGCACCCCAGAGCACCACGTCACTGGCCGCCAGCTGCTCGCGCAAGCGTTCTAGCGCCACGGCAGCACTGGCATCGCTGACCTGGCTGAGCTGGTCCGCAGCGACCCGGGTTTTAGCACTCAGCTCGTTGGAGAGTGTGTCCAGCGTAGTGCGGCCCAGGTTTAAGCCCGCGTCGAGCGCGCCTTCTACTTTGACATCGAACCAGCTTTCAATCGAGCGCGAGACAAACTGGTACGACACCACATAAATCAAGGCCCCAGGCATCAACCCCACCAGCGCAAAAATAGCAGCCAGCTTGATCAGCAAGCGGCTGCCAAATTTGCCGCGTTTTAGGCGCCAGACCAGCCGCCAAGCGATCCAGCCAATCACCAGCAGCAGCAGCGCAGCCACCACCATGTTGACCAAGAGCAGGCGGGCGTAGTTTTGTTCGTAAAGTGTTTGGTTGTTGGTGGCCTGGGTGAGCAAAAACATCAACACCAAAGCAATAGCGGCCATCGCAGCCACGCCAATGCTCAGCAGCCACGACAGGTTGCGCTTAGGGTGGGTGCCCAGAGCAGGCTTGGGCGTAGCTTGCGCATCTTGTAGGCCTTGCGGTGCAAGCGAGTCGGATGGTTCGTAGTTCATCAAGCTACTTCGCGGGCTCGGGTCGCACTTCGGGTCGTGTTTCTGGCCGTGTGGTGCGTTCGGCTGTGATGCTCCAGTCGTTTTGTCCGGCAACGCCAATTTGTAGCGGACGCGGCAGCTGAGACAGATCGAGTTTGAAGCGGTACTCAATGCTGTGGCGTGACTCGGGGTCAATGTCGCTGTTATCGGCGATTTTCCAGCGCGCTATACGGCGAATGGCCGCCAGCGCATCGTTTAAGTTGTCGTAGTGCTGCGTCAGTGCGAGGCCGCTGGCTGGCGTAGACACGGTGCCGCTGGTCACGCCGATACGCCAACGGCGTGTGAGCGGCTGGTACGCCAAGCGCACGTTGCGGCTGGCGGTGGACACACGTTTGTCATACCAGTACCAGCGGTCGCGGTAAACATCGGCTTCACTGACAAACGACATGGGAATGCCTTTGAGCAATGCTTCTTCTAAAGCTGCGGGCAGTTCAAAATTGAGTGAGGCGCTCAGATACATGCCGTCATCGGTGCGCTCGACCCGAAGTGCGCTGACGTCGGCAGCGTGCGCTGAGGCAAAAACGGCACAAACCAAGACGACAGCGCTACCTATATAGCGCTTAATTTTTTCGCAGCAGAGCGTAAAAAAAGCCATCGTGTCCACCCAAATGATTGTCCCGCATGGTCTCGGCCAGCGGTGGGCTTTGGGGTAATAAATGGCCTGGGGAGGGCAGTAAAGTCGCTTCACTGTGGTGCGCAACAAACGTTTGTATCTGCGTGTGCCCCTCGGCCTTGAACACTGAGCAGGTGCAGTAGAGCAAATGCCCCCCCTGCTTGAGCACAGGCCATAGCGCTTTGAGCAGGCCGCTTTGCAGCTGGCCCAGCTGCGCAATATCGCTTTCACGGCGCAACCAGCGGATGTCGGGGTGTCTGCGCACAATGCCCGAGGCCGAGCAGGGGGCATCCAACAAGATAGCGTCAAACGGCTGACCATCCCACCAGTCTGCAGGCCGCGCAGCATCGGCTGAAATGACATGTGCAGCCAGTCGCAGCCGGGCGAGATTGTCGTGAATACGCTGGCAACGCGCAGCATCAATGTCCAGCGCAATGACCTCAATGGCCTGGCCACGCGCGGCGGCATACTCTAGCAAATGGGCGGTTTTGCCACCCGGCGCGGCACAAGCGTCGAGCACGCGCAGCGGGCGCAAAGTTTCGTTCAGCGCCGCATCCAGCAGCAAAGGGGCAGCGCATTGCGCCGCCGCATCTTGCACCGAGAACCAGCCCTCGGCATAGCCAGGCAGGCCCGGCACATACGCGCTGCGCGCCAGCTCTAGCCCGCTGTGGGCCACTGGCTTGGCCTGTATCGCTTGAGATACCAGAGCGGCTTGGTAATCGGCTGTAGACGTCTGCTGCGTGTTGACGCGCAACGTCAGGGGCGCGGCACTGGCGCTGGCCTGCAAAATAGCTTGCCATTGCTTGGGGTAGTCGTTTTTCAGGCGCTTGATCCACCATGTGGGGTGGCTGTATTGGGCCTGGGGCTCGCGCAGAGCGGTGGCCAGCAGAGCTTCGCGTTCGCGCAAAAACCGGCGCAGGCAGGCGTTGATGAAGCTCGCCTGTGCTTGGGTGGCCGGGCTGCGTTTGGCGGCTTCGACGGCTTGGTTAACCAAAGTGTGGGCTTCAAAGTGGGCTCCTGCGTGACCAGGGTCTGCCACTGTGCCCTCTTGCGTGCCCGCCTCTGCTGTCGTAGGTGATGCCAGCGCCAAGGCCAGTACGCTGCACAGCAGCGCGTCTGCAGCGGGGCTGGGCGCGCGTGCAGCCAGCAGTGCGCGCAAAGCCATTGCACTGCCATAATTGCGCAGCACGGCAAACGACAGCGCCTGCACCCCAGGACGCAGCGCACTGTCGATGGCCAATTGCGCCGTGGTCCACGAGCGGCCCTCGCGCACAGCCAGCAGCACGCCTGCAACCGCCTGCAACTGCCGCCACAAAGGGATGGGTGCAGCGCTGGTCACAGCGCTTGCGCCGCGTTAAAGCCAAAAATCCAGCTCACCAAGATGGCGGGAAACTGCTGCACAGCGTGGTTATAAATTTCCACTGAAGCGTTGTAGTCGCGCAGCTTTTCACCGGCTTGGAGCTGCTGGTGTTGCCACAGCATCGTCAGGCTATGGGGCACCGCCTCGCCCGCTAAATCATCATGGGTGCCAGACAGGCGATCCCAAGCGCCCACCATCACTTGGTAGGCCGCACGCACCGAGGCAATATCGTCTAGTTGCGCCACAGCGCTGGGCTTGGCCTGCACTGCAGATAAGCAGGCCTGGAGCTGCTTGGTGGCCTGCGCCAGAGGCCGCCAGTTAGAGGCGTCATCGCCCAAGCTGGCCCATGCAGAGTCGGTCTCGGGTGCATGCGACAGGCTGGCCAGCTCAGAGCGCAGGTTTTGCGCGTTGGCCTGCCACTGCACTGCCAGCGCATGCAGAGCTTGCGTGAGCTGGGCGCGGACACCCACCAGTCGGTTGTAAGCGCCCAGCGCCCAAAACAGCAGCAGGGCAGCAATACCCCAAAATATCAGTGAAGTGGTCAGCACAAAGAAGTCAGGTCAGCATATCTGCGGCAATTCGCACTCCCTGATGATACTGAAGTTAATCCGCGTGGGGCAAAGTTATCTCAGGCTAAGTTCTACGGGCCGATAGGTGTCCCGTCATGTTGAAAAGCTCATTTTGGAAGAAAAATGAGCATTTTTCCGACGTGGATATTAAATAGTTTGCTATTAATTATGTAGCGCGCATGAAGCCTAGGTTTTTCGGGTACATGACTCCACCTGGCGAGACACCAAAGTTTTTCAAATTCGGCAAGATCCCTGGGTTGCTCGGGCTGCCATTGCCTTCGAGCTCGGTAGGATCCACGCCAAACCATGTGGCCAGTGTGGCTGCATACTGGTCTACCGAAGTGGTCGGTAGCAACCTGCCTTGGCCAACATGCCACTGGTCTTGTGGCGCGATGGTGTTGCCCACGCTCACAGGCGGTGCATAACCATAAAAGTTCTTTCCGTTGACCGCATCACCTACGACAAGGTGGTGGCTGCCCCAACCGTGGTCAGAGCCGTCACCATTAGAGCTGAGCGTGCGGCCAAAATCTGATGCTGTGAAAGCGGTGACTTTGTCGCCCACTCCGAGGGTTTTCATGGTGTCGTAGAAGGTTTTCATGGCGCTACTGACGCGACCCATGTTTTTTTCGTGACCGCTGTTGAGGTTGTCATGCAAGTCAAAACCGCCTAGAGAGACCATGAATACCTGGCGTTTATTGCCCAAACTGGTGCGAGCCGCAATCAGCCGCGCCACCATGCGCAGCTGGGCGGCTAGGGGGTTGTCGTTGGCGAAATTGCTGTAGGGGGCAGCGTAGACATTTTTATCATCCGGTTTTGTGCCGTTGAGGGCTGCAGAAATATCCACCTCCGCTTTTACAGC